>JAZQWZ010000068.1:0-24647 GCA_045632625.1 Candidatus Scatosoma sp.
GTTAGGTGAACGAGAAGGAGTTTGCAATGAAAGCATACGAATCAGCAAGTGCAGTTGCAGCAAGAAAAAGAGTTAAAAAGGTACACGCAAAGGCAAGATTTGTAGGGATCTTGTATACCTTGGGCGCGCTTGCGCTTTTGGTGTTTACATTCCTGCCTATTTTGTCGGAGGTGGGATTAGGCTGTATTTCCGATGTGATAGGGTTCTTCAATGATGGCGCGTCTTTGGGGAAATTTATCGTTGGCGTGTTATATATTATTTTACTGTTGACAACGTTCTTTAACTTTTTCCGTTGTTTGTCTAAGCTGGGCTGGCTCTCTAACCGAAGCTCGAGATATGTGAATGGTTATAATAAGAATATGCGCGCGATGGAGCAAATGGGTGAAAGATTTGCTCAATCCTTTGCAAGATTTGTTAATTTCTTTTTGTTTGCTTACATAGTATATAGCGCTAACGCAGCGGTAACCATTGAAATGCTGGGGTATGCTGCGCTTGGCGTTTCGTTGGCGATTCATTTCATCGCAGGCTTGACAAGTGGTAAAGTTAGCCGTTTCAACGTACAAGGCGTTGGCGGTGTCGTAGAAGAAATCAAAAGAGAATGCGGCTTGTTTGTATATTTCTTCCGTAATCTTGTGCAAATTGGTGCTATTGGCGCCATTGTATATATGTTTGCGGCTATCAATGGTTTGGGCGCAGCGTTGTGTGCAAATGAATTGTCCATTGACGTAGGTGTGATTTTACAAGCGTTGTTGTTCTTGGCTTTGGTGGTCATGATAAGACACGCAACAGCCGATACCGAATTCAATCGCTTGGGCGTTGACGGAAAGGGTATGAAAGTGTTCCCTGTTGCTTCGTTGTTTGCGGCTGTATTTGCGGGCGTGGCTGGCGTTATGGATGCAATGAACATGACCTATATCTATATTGCGGCAATTGCGTTTGGTGCAGTTCTTATTCATTGGATTTTCAAAACGAGAAATAAAGCGGAACAAGCGGATGTGTATCCTACGACGTGGGGAGCCCCCCAAATGAGTAAAAAAGAAAGAAAGCGCGCGGAAAAGCGTAATAAGAAACAAAAAAATCTTTCGTCGCAAAATATGCCGCAGTTTGGTGGATGCCCGAATGCGCCTTGTTGTGCGGCACAACAATCTGCTATGATGCAACAATCGAAGATGCCTATGAGTAAAAAAGAATTGAAAAAGCTTGAAAAAGAAAAAGCAAAAGAAGCAAGGATGGCAAAATATGCGGTTGTTCCGCAACAGCCAGTAATGCAACAGCCAGTAATGCAACAGCCGATGGGGGTAACGGCTCCTGTGAACCCTGCTATGGGCATGATGCATCCTGCGACGCCTGCGTTCAACGCGAACATGGGTATGTCAAATGTGAATATGCAGCCTGTGCAAAATCCTGCAATGCCCGGTATGCCTGTGGGTATGCCGCCCGTAATGCCTATGCCTGTTCCCGTGCCTATGCCCGTACCTGTTCCTATGGTGCCGCCTATGCAACAAATGCCTGTTGGGGTAAATCCTATGCCAGTGCCTCCTGCAATGCCTCCTGTATCGCAACCTGAAAATAAGGCGGAAGGAAAAGCCGAAGAAGTGCTTGAGGAAAAGAAAGAGGCAAAACCTTTAACGAAGAAACAAGCGAAGAAAAAACGCAAGCAAGAGAAAAAAGCGAAAAAGGCTGCGAAAAAAGCGGCTAAGAAAAAGGCAAAAAAAGAAAAGAAAGTTGCCAAAAAACAAGCAAAGAAAGATAAGAAAGTTGCGAAGAAGAACATGAAGCACGAAAAGAAAAAAGTAAAAGCGGAAAAGAAGGAGAATAAAGCCGTGAAAAAAGCGGAAAAACGTGCCGCAAAAGGAAAGAAAGGAAAAGCGGTTGCAGCAACGGCAGCTGTTATGATGCAAAAACCTGCGCCTTCCCCTTCTCCCAGAGCAAGAAAGGAAGAAGGTATCTTTGAATCGGACGAAGGGGTAAATCCTAAGAAAGTGTTTCAAGTAAGATGTCCTCAATGCGGGAAAACGTTAAGCGTTCGCGAAACGTCGCCGTATCATCGTTGTCCTTCTTGCAGTAAAGTGTTCTCTTTGCGTAAGTTTGAGAAGTATACAATTAAGAAATAATTAAATAGTAGGATAATTGCCGCGCAGGAGTTTTGAGAGAAATCACTGCGCGGTGCTATATAAAGGAGAAAGCCAAGATGGCAAAAGAAAATCAATTTGTTGAACAAATTGCGGATATTGATGCTAATTTTCCGCAGTGGTATACAGACGTAGTATTAAAGACGAAACTGGTTGATTATGGTCCTGTTAAAGGGACGATGGTTATTCGCCCGTACGGGTATGCAATTTGGGAAAATATCCAAAAGGAAATGGATGCGCGTTTTAAAAAACGCGGTGTGGAAAATGCTTATTTCCCTTTGCTTATCCCGATGAGCTATTTCACGAAAGAAGCGGAGCACGTAGAAGGGTTTGCCCCCGAAGTTGCGGTAGTAACCGTAGCCGGCGGGGAAGAGCTTGCCGAGCCTTTGGCGATTCGTCCTACGTCGGAAACGATTATCGGTACGATGATGGCGAAATGGATTCAATCGTACAGAGAATTGCCTATGAAGGTGAATCAATGGTGTAACGTTATGCGTTGGGAAAAGACGACGCGTCCTTTTTTGAGAACGAGCGAATTTTTGTGGCAAGAAGGGCATACGGCGCACGCAAGCAAGGAAGAAGCCGAAGAGGAAACGATGGCTATGCTTGCCGTTTATAAAGAATTTGCGGAAAATTGTTTGGCTATCCCCGTAATTACCGGCAGAAAAACGGAAAAAGAGAAATTTGCAGGCGCAGTTGCTACCTATTCGATGGAAGCGATGATGCACGACGGTAAGAGCTTACAAGCGGGTACGTCGCATTATATGGGGCAAAACTTTGCAACGGCGTTTGATATTCGTTTCTTGGGCAATGAAGGTGTGTTGGAAACGGCATACACGACGTCGTGGGGCGTATCCACACGTTTGATAGGCGCAATCATTATGACGCACGGCGATGAACGCGGTTTGGTGTTGCCTCCCGTGGTTGCTCCCGTGCAATGCGTGATCGTTCCTATCGCGGCAAGAAAGCCCGGCGTAGTGGAAGCGTGTGAAGCCTTAAAGGCGAATTTGGAGGGGGCAGGTATTAGAGTAACGCTTGATAACAGCGATAATAGCCCCGGTTGGAAGTTCAATGAATGGGAAATGAAAGGTGTTCCTTTGCGTATTGAACTTGGCCCCCGCGATATAGAAGCAGGCAAGATGCTTTGCGCTCGTCGTGATACGTTTGAAAAGACAGAAGTGGCTTTAAATGGTGCAGTGGAAAGCGTGAAAGCGTTGCTTGCGGATATTCAAAGCAATATGCTTGAAAAAGCGCGTGCGCACCGTGATAGCCGTATCGTATATGCAGAGGATATGCAGGAAATTTTGGCGGGCGTAGAAGCAGGTAAATTTGTGAAAGCCGGTTGGTGCGGTTGCCGTGAATGCGAAGATAAGGTTAAGGAAGAAACAGCGGCAACTTCGCGTGTGTACGTGGAAGAAGAAAGCAAAGAAACGTGCGCCGTTTGCGGTAAAAAAGCGAAACATGTTATCATCTACGCACGTGCGTATTAATATAAAAATATTTTTAAAGAGTTTTCTTGTTAGAAAACTCTTTTTTTTACATGCAAGGCATACGTTTGCGTAGAAAAATAAAGGAATGTGCTGCAAGCCACTTGACGAATTGCAAAAAAAGTGATATGATAGGATTATGGAAAATATACGCGAAATCAATGAGAAAATTGCAAGCAATTTAGCCTATTACCGTAAGGCGGCTGGTCTTACGCAGGCGGAGCTTGCACAAAAAATTAACTATTCGGATAAATCAGTTTCTAAATGGGAATCGGGCGGCGGTGTGCCGGACGTGTACATTTTGATGCAGCTTGCCACCTTGTATGGCGTTTCGTTAGATACGCTTGTGGGAAAAGAACCGCAGGCTGTTATTCCAGCGCAAACGAAAAAGCGTGAAAAGGGTATGCAGGCATTGATTATGCTTTTATCCAGCGGTTTGGTATGGCTGGTGGCGACAGTTTGCTTTGTGGGAATGTCCATCGGCGACGCAGGGGAATATGCCTGGCTGTCCTTTTTATATGCAACCGTAGCGAATTTTATCGTTTTGCTTGTATATTGCAGTATATGGAAATATCGCAAACTGCATTTGGTAAGTGTATCGGCGTTGACCTGGACTGCTATATTATGTGTTTACATAACGCTTAGATACGTCTTTGCGCATTATCAAATTGACCGCACGCTTTGGCCGATCTTTCTTTTAGGGATTCCCTTGCAGGTGTTAGAAGTTCACTGGGCGGTATTTCGTTCTTTGTTTGGTAAGGGCAGAGCGGTGAAGGCGAAAACAAAAAAAGCAAAGGACGAGCAAGCGGATACTACCGCGGAAACAAACGTATAATTAGGCGGACGGCGAACTATGTTGTGTGCAAACTGCAAAAAAAATCAAGCGACAAAATCGCAGGAAACAATCAAAAAAGGCACTTTGATAACGGAGTACTTTTGCTTGGATTGTTACGAGAAGTTGTTTCATAGCGATAAGCACTTAGAAAGTGCGCAAGGCGAGGTGTGTCCTTATTGCGGGATGACGGCGGAAATGCTGAAAAAAAGACAGCTGGTCGGTTGTGCAATGTGCTATCAAACGCTCGGCTTGGTTACGGACGCTATGGTGAAAAAGATGCAAGGCGAGCAAACGCACGATGGGAAAAGTCCTGTGGGCGGTCAATCGGAAAGCGTGGCGCGCCGTTGCGGTGAATTAAAGCTTTTGATTGAAAAATCGAATAAGGAAAAGAATTTTTCGCTCAGTCGCACGTATACCGAGCAGTTAATTCGCCTGCAAACGGGCTTGGAGGAGGAATACGTATGGCAAAAACACCTGAATTTGTCGAAAAAGTCGTAACGTCCACGCGTATTCGCTTGGCAAGAAACCTTGCCCGCTATCCGTTTCCTGAAAAGCTCGACGAAACGCTTGCGGAAGAGCTGGTCTTCTTAATTAAAAAAAGCTTGTCGACGTTAGACGAATTTGAACGGCAGGATGTAAGCGCTTTATCCAAAGAACAGCTGACGCTTTTGCAGGAACAGCATTTAATTAGTCCTGCGTTAATACGTAAGAAAATGGTCGCGGAGGTGTTTTTATCTGCTGATAGGAACGTGTCGATTATGGTCAATGAAGAGGACCATTTGCGCGAACAATATATTTGCGATGGGTTTGATTTATACAAAGCGTATGAACGTATTAGCGCTTTGGACGAAGGGCTGGGCTCGCAACTGGAATTTGCATACGACGAGCGTTTGGGATATTTGACCGCCTGTCCAAGCAACGTTGGCACAGGGATGCGCGCCTCGGTAATGATGTTCTTGCCAGGGCTTGCGCGGACGAACGGCTTGAAGGCGTTTTTGCCTACACTCAAACAAAACGGATTGACGGTACGCGGTATGTTTGGCGAAGGTACCGCAGCGGAAGGATATAGCTATCAAATTAGTAACGAACGCACGCTTGGACAGTCTGAACTGGAAATTCTGGACCAAATGACGCGCGTTACTATGCAACTTTGCGACTTGGAATTAAAAGCGCGAGAACAAATGCTGCGCGAGGATGAAACGGCGCTGAAAGATGAGTGTCTGCGGGCGTTTGGCCTGTTGACAAATTGCGCTATTTTGTCGATGAAAGAGTTGACCGCGGGTATGGTTAAGGTAAAGCTTGGTATTATGCTCGGCTTTTTTAAGACGAAAGATATACGGCATTTTAATGAGTTTTTATCGAATATGCAACCTGCTACCTTCCGTTTAAGCAACGATTTGCGTAAGGCTACTGAATATGAATGCGACCTTGTACGTGCGGAAATTATGCGTAAGGTTTTACAAGAACTTGTGGTAAGAACCGACTAAACGATAAAAAATAGGTAAAAAATAACGGTGGATACCGAAAGGGAAAAATTATGCAACCTTTAACGAAGGCATCGGAAAATTTTAGAAAGGCGCTGAAAATCGCAAATGAAATTACGGCGCAAAAGGGCGCTACGTACGTGGGTAGCGAGCATTTCATTTACGCGTTTTTAAGCTTGCCGAATTGTACGGCTTATGGAATTCTTGCCGGTGAGGGAATAACGAAAAACGAATACGAAGAATTGTTTTTTAAAACCATTGACACGCAATCTAAACATGAAGGCTTGACGCATCGCACGCAACAAATGTACGATAGAGCGGTAGTGATTGCCGGGGAAACGGAAACGCTTGCGGGTACGGCGCATATGTTGTATTCGATTTTAGAAGTTTCTAATTGCTATGCCGTTCGTCTTTTGGAAAGAATTGCCGACGTAAATGCGCTTAGAAAAAAAACGCACGCGGCGTTGACGGAGTTGAAGCATAAGCAAGCGTTTGGGGAGATAGAACAGGAAGAAATTAAGACGAATCCCTTGGAAGATATTTGCGGTGGCGGCGCGCCCGAAGAGCATCGCGCTACGCAAAGACGGGAAAGCCCTGCTTTGGAGAAGGGAAACGTTTTAGGCGGTGCGCCTGTGCCGAGTGCGGCTATGGAACGCTTGGGGGCATACGGCATAGATATGACGCAACGCGCTCGTCGGGGAAAAATGGACCCCGTAATCGGGCGTAAAAACGAGCTGGAAAAGGTGGTGCAGGTGCTTTCGCGCCGTATTAAAAACAACCCCGTTTTGGTAGGCGAGCCAGGCGTTGGGAAAAGTGCGATTATCGAAGGGCTTTCGCAAATGATTGTGCACGGTGACGTGCCTGAGCAGTTGTATAATAAAACGATATTCGCCGTGGATTTACCCGGAATGCTTGCAGGTGCGCGTTATCGCGGGGATTTTGAAGAACGCTTAAAGGATTTAATCAGCGCTGTACAAGAGGACGGGGATATCGTATTATTTATTGATGAAATTCACACGATTGTAGGGGCTGGTGCGTCGTCCGACAATGGCATGGATGCGGCGAATATTTTAAAACCCTTGCTTGCGCGCGGGGATTTGCAAGTAATCGGCGCAACGACGATTGACGAATACCGTAAATATATTGAAAAAGACAGTGCGTTGGAACGCCGTTTTACGCCTGTGCAAGTGGATGAACCGTCGGAAAAGGACGCTATCGCCATTTTACAGGGTTTGCGTGGGAAATATGAAGAACATCACGGCATTGTGATTACAGATGAGGCGATTGTGGCGGCGGTGCAGTTGTCTACGCGCTATATTACCGACCGTTTCTTGCCGGATAAAGCCGTTGATTTGATCGACGAGGCGGCGGCACGCGTGCGTATTATGGAAGACGGCGGCGCAGAATTACGCGATTTGCAGGCGCAAGTAGAAGAATGCAATAAGGCGCGTTTGGCACATGAAAGCAGAAAGGATTATCAAGAAGCACGGCTCGCGCTGGAAGAAATGCGACGTTTGCAAGATAAAATTGCCGCGCTCAAACGCGCGCAAATGCCGATGAAGTTGGCGAATGGTAAAAGCGCTATCGGCCGTGAGCAAGTGGCGGCGATTGTTAGCGCGCGTATGCAAATTCCTTTGACGAAAATCACGCAGGAAGAAGGCGAAAAGCTGATGCGTTTGGAAGAAGACTTGCATAAGCGTATTATCGGGCAAAACGAGGCGGTTACGGCGGTTTCTAAGGCGATTCGCCGCGCTCGCGCAGGCTTAAAAGACCCTTCGCGGCCGATCGGTTCGTTTATCTTTGTAGGGCCTACGGGTGTGGGAAAAACTGACCTTTGCAAGGCGCTTGCAGAAGCTATGTTTGGCTCGGAAGAGCAAATGATTCGCTTGGATATGAGCGAATATATGGAAAAACAATCGATTTCTAAACTCATCGGTGCGCCTCCGGGGTACGTTGGACATGATGATTTACAAACGGGGCAGTTGACGGATAAGGTGCGTACAAAGCCCTATTCGGTAATTTTGTTTGACGAAATTGAAAAGGCGCATCCCGACGTATTTAATTTGCTTTTGCAAATTTTGGACGATGGGCGTTTGACGGATAGCAAGGGGAGAACGGTAAGCTTTAAAAATGCCGTGATTATCTTGACTTCTAACGTGGGTGCGGCAGTAGCGCAAAGCGAACGCACGGGTGTGTACGGATTTGGCAGTGAAAATAGCGGCCGTGGCGACGACGGAGCAACCGCACATCAATACGAAGGAATGAAAGAGAATATCACCAAAGCGTTGAAGGAGAAATTTCGTCCTGAGTTTTTGAATAGAATGGACGACGTGATTGTATTTCACCGTTTGACGATGGAAGATTGTCGACGTATCGGTGCAAAAATTTTGGCAGGGCTTGCCAAACGCTTGGTGGAACAACGCGGTATTACGTTGGAAGTGACGGGCAGCGCGCTTTCCGCGCTTGTGGAAGAAGGTTATGATGCACAGTATGGCGCTCGGCCGTTGAAACGCGTGATACAACGCAGAATTGAAGATAAACTTTCCGAAGAAATTTTGCTTGGTAAAATACAAAACGGGCAACGTGTTTACGTGGAGTACGTAAACGGCGAATACGTGTTTAAGGCACAGGAAGGTTAGGAGAATAAAAAAGGAGTTTGCGATGAAATTGACTACGGCAGGCGAATCGCACGGCAAGGCGTTGGTGGCGATTTTAGAAGGGGTGCCTGCGCATTTGAAAATAAATCAAGATCAAATCAATCAGGAGTTGGCACTTAGGCAACGCGGTTATGGTCGAGGCGGTCGGCAAAAAATTGAGAGCGACGAGATTGAAATTTTGACGGGGGTACGTAACGGAGAAACGTTGGGTAGCCCTATTACCCTTTGTATTTATAATAAGGATTATCAAAACTGGGCGGCGGCGATGTCGGCAGGTGCATGCGACCAAGCAAAAATGCAAGCGAAAGCTTTGACGAAGGTTCGACCTGGGCATGCTGATTTGACGGGGATTTTAAAATACGAGCAACAAGACGCGCGTAATATTTTAGAGCGAGCGTCGGCAAGAGAAACGGCGATCCGTGTGGCGGCTGGCAGTGTGTATAAGCAGTTTTTATCCGGGCTTGGCGTACAGATTGCAGGGTATGTAAAAGAAGTTTGTGGGGTAAAAGACGAGGGCAGGTATGCGTTTAACGAGCTTTTGCGCGCAAAAGATAGCAAAGTTGGTATGTTGGACGAACAAGCGGAGCAGCTTGCTTTGCAGACGATTGACGGCTTGAAAAAAGACGGAGATACGGCAGGCGGCGTGGTGGAAGTGCGCGTCAAGGGCTTGAAAAGCGGTTTTGGCAGTGTAATGACTTACGAGGAAAAATTAGACGCTTGCCTCGCAAAAGAGCTTATGAGTATTCAAGCGGTAAAAGGCGTGGAAATCGGCGCGGGGTT
Source organism: Candidatus Scatosoma sp. (assembly GCA_045632625.1). Taxonomy (GTDB): domain Bacteria; phylum Bacillota; class Clostridia; order Christensenellales; family Borkfalkiaceae; genus Scatosoma. The sequence goes on from JAZQWZ010000068.1 coordinate 9,376, forward strand.
TGACGTGGCGCACGTAAGCGGTAGGCATATTCACGATGAAATTTTTTACGACGAAAGCAAGGGATATTACCGCGAAAGTAATCATGCGGGCGGCATTGAAGGGGGTATGTCCAACGGCGAGGAAATTATCGTCCGCGTCGCGATGAAACCTATTCCTACCCTTATGCGTGGATTGAAAACGGTGGATTTGGCTACGGGTGAACAAACGATTGCGGCGGCGGAACGCAGCGACGTTTGCGCTATTTTTGCCTTGGAACGCATTGTGGAAGCGGCAGTGGCTCGCGTGATTGCGCAAGCTGTGCAAACGCGTTTGGGCGGCGATACGATGCGTGAAGTGCAGGAGCGCTATGCTTTGTTGCCGTAAAGGATAAAGGTATGAAAGAACTTTTGGTACAAACCGCAACGGCGGTGGGAAAAATCTATATCGGTACGGATGTTTTTGAAAAACGGCTGTCTATTTTGACAAGCGATAGCCGTAACTTCGTTGTAACGGATAGCAACGTGTACAAGCTGTATGCGGATTTTTTCGCACGCTGGTTTTCGGGGGCGGAAATATTCGTTTTGCCTGCCGGGGAAGAAAGCAAGACGATGCAATCGCTAACTGCCATTTTGGATAAAATGGTGGCGGCAGGTATGGGGCGAACGTCGAAATTATTTGCGGTTGGCGGCGGTGTTATCGGTGATATCGGCGGTTTGGCTGCGGCATTATATATGCGCGGCGTTGCGTGCGTGCAAATTCCTACAAGCTTGCTCGCGCAGGTAGATAGTAGCGTCGGGGGAAAGACGGCGGTGGATCACGGCGGTGTGAAAAACGTTATCGGTGCGTTTTATCAACCGCAGGAAGTATTGATAAATCCGCAATTTTTACAAACGCTCCCTGCAAGAGAAATTAAGTGTGGTTTAGGCGAAATTGTTAAATACGCGGCATTGAACGCGGATATTTTCGACTTGCTTTATGAAAAAAATGAGCAAGAGCTTTGCTCGCTGTCTTTTCTTACGGCGTGCATAGAAGCGTGCGTACAACATAAAATTGCCGTAGTGCAAGCGGATGAAAGGGAAAGCGGAGAAAGAAAATCTCTCAACGTTGGACATACTACGGGGCATGCTATAGAACTTGCGCACGGATTGTCGCATGGGGAAAGCGTGCTGTATGGGATGTGGTTGGAAACGTATATTGCCATGCAGGCAGGTGCTTGCGAAACCGCTTATGGAGAGCAGTTGCTTGCACTGATAGCCACGGCTTTGCGCGTATTGCCTGCCCAAAAAGTGAATTTTTCGCAAATTACTAAGGATGCGGAAAAGGCAAAAGCGGACAAGAAGAACGTAGATAGTAAAAATATTGTAATGGCGGTGGCGAAAGCCAAAGGCGAATGGGCGCTTTTGTCCATGCCGTTTGAAAACTACCAAGCCGTGCTTATCCAAGCGGTACAAGCTATGCAAGAAAGGATGTCGGTATGATGTTTATACGTCCAAGAGCACAATTTAATGGGGAGTTTTCTTTGCCTGGGGATAAATCGATTACGCACCGCGCTGTGATGCTGAACGGCAGCGGAAACGGCGAGGCGGTGATTACGGGTGCGTTGATCGGCGAAGATTGTTTATCTACCTGCGAATGCTTGCAAAAGCTTGGCGCGCGTGTGGAGATTGATGGAACTACGATAAAAATTACGGGTGCACCGCAGTTTATGGACGGTGCGGAGTTGTATTGCGGAAACTCAGGTACTACCATGCGTTTATTGATGGGCTTATTGGCTGGGAAAGGCGTAAGCGCTACGCTGAGCGGTGACGCATCGTTGTCTGCTAGACCGATGGGGCGAGTTGCAAAGCCTTTGTCGTTGCTCGGAGCGTGTGTGCAAACGACGGACGGACACGCGCCGGTTGCGATAGCGCCTGCGAATTTGCAAGGGGCGAACGTTACGTTGCAGGTGGCGTCTGCGCAGGTAAAAAGCGCGGTGTTGCTCGCGGGGCTTTCAGCAAGCGGTGAAACGTGCGTAACCGAGCCCGTGCGTTCTCGCGATCATACGGAAAAAATGCTTAAAGCAATGGGCGCGGATATACGCGTAGACGGCTGTAAAGTCACGGTGCGGAAAAGCCATTTGCATTGTATAAACGTGCAAGTGCCTGCGGATATTTCTTCGGCGGCGTATTTTATGGCGTTGGGTGCGCTGAAAGGACGCGTGTTATGTAAAAACGTGGGTGTAAATCCTACGCGGACGGGGATTTTGACGGCGTTTGATAAGTTGGGTGTAAAGTATGCACTGAGCAACTACCGCGTGTCGGGCGGCGAAGAAATGGCGGATATTTTGGTGGAAAAATCGACGATGCGCGCCATTACTTTAACGCAAGAGGACGTGCCGTCGATGGTGGATGAATTGCCGTTGATTGCGCTTTTATGCGCGTTCGCGGACGGTGAAAGCGTGATTACAGGCGCGAAAGAATTGCGTGTAAAAGAAAGCGATAGAATTCAAACGACGGTGGAACTTATCCAAAATATTGGCGGCGATATTCAGGCGCTTGACGACGGGTTTGTTATTCGCGGTAAAAAGCAGTTGCGTGGCGGCGACGTGGACAGTTATTTGGACCATAGAATTGCGATGACGGCGGCGGTTGGGTTGACTGCCTCTACAAACGGCGGACATATTTTGCATGAAGAATGTTGCGCAATTTCTTTCCCTGATTTTTTTGAAAAGTTGAGTGAAAGATAGTAAAGGTGTAGGCAGGTATGCGATGAATAATAAAATTTTGCGTTTGGGCTTGATAGGAAAGGACGTTTCTAAATCGATAAGCGAAAGCGTGCATACGTTTGTACTGGGCGCGTTTGGCGTGCAGTGCGTATATCAACGCTTTTCTGTTGCTCCTAGCGACTTTGATAATGCAATGCGTACGCTGATGGGCGATTTTGACGCGTTTAACGTAACTATTCCTTATAAACGGGAAGTGTTTTCGTACTTGAATGAGATTAAAGACGACGCAATGCAATGCGGTGCGGTAAACACTGTTATTACAAAAACGGGCGTTGGTTATAACACGGACGGTATGGGCTTTTTGCTGATGTTGCAAACTTCGGGTGTGGACGTAGCGGGGAAGCGCGCGTTGGTGCTTGGCGTGGGCGGCGCAGGCAGAAGTGTTGCCGTGGCGTTGAAAAACGCAGGCGCGCAGGTATTTTTGTATCGCCGCGATCCGCATGAGCTGCAAGAGGCGTGCGAACAGTTGGGGTTGCATGCGGCGGAAAATCCTGCGCAGGGCGGCTTTGATATCGTGATTAACTGCACGGGTGTGGGTATGCACGATACGGAAGGGGTTTCGCCTGTGAATGCATCTGCGTTTGTTGGCGCAAGCGTGGCGGTGGATTTGATTTATTATCCCCAGCAATCTAAATTTTTGGAAATTGCCAAGGGGTTGGGCTTGCAAACGGTAAACGGCGAGAGTATGCTGTTCTATCAAGCGTATTATGCCGATTGTCTGTTTTTGAAAAGAACACCTAACCAGACGGAAGCAAAAGAGTTATACAAGCAATACCTTGCGCAATAAGCGCGTAAAAAAAAGGAGAAATTATATGAAATTTTTGGTGCTTAACGGTGTCAATTTGAACTTGACTGGCAAGCGTGAACAAAGCGTGTACGGCACGCAAACTTTGGAAGAAATCAATGCGGAAATTTCCTCGTTTTGTAAGAGAAACAGCGATGAAGTAAGTTTTTATCAAAGCAATATCGAAGGAGAAATCGTTAACGCTTTGCATAACGCGTTTTTGCAAAAATCGTGCGACGCTATCGTGCTGAACGCAGGTGCGTACACGCATTATAGCTATGCCATCCGCGATGCGATTGCGTCTATCGATATCCCTGTTGCGGAAGTGCATATGTCCAACGTACACGCGCGTGAGGAGTTTAGACATAACAGCGTACTTGCGTCCGTTTGCAAGGGCGTAGTTTGCGGGTTCGGCGCAAATAGCTATATTGCCGCTATCGTGGGATTGAAGAAATAAGCTGAGCGTTTACAGGAGAGAAACAATGCACGTTCTTTTATGCGGCATGATGGGTTGTGGAAAAACGACGGTCGGGAAACGCACAGCGTGCCTAATGGGCAAACCTTGGGCGGATACCGACGAGGAAATCGTTAGACAATACGGCGAAATTAAAGAGATTTTCGTGCAGTTTGGCGAAGCGCGTTTTCGTGAAATGGAAACACAAACACTGCAAGCATTGCTTGGACAAAACGATTTGGTATTGTCCGCAGGCGGCGGTTTGGTATTGCAAAAACAAAACGTAGCGCTTTTGAAAGGGAAGGCGAAAATCGTATATTTACGCGCGAAAGCGGACACGCTGGTTAAGCGATTGTTGGCAGATACTTCGCGGCCGTTGTTGCAGGGAACATTGCTTTCTGAGAAAATACAAACGCTGTTAAAAGAACGTACGCCAGTATATGAAAGCGTTGCGGATTTCACGGTGGATGTGGATGAGAAAACGGTGGAAGAAATTGCGCGGGAAATTGCGGATTGGGCGGTTAAAAATTAAAAACACAAGGGCAGGTATGCGTTGAAATGAAAAAAACGGTATTGATAACGGGCGGTGTGCGCGGTATCGGTTTGGCGATTGCCAAAGCGTTTAAGGATAAGGATTATCAAGTGTTCGTTACCTATTCTAAGGACGAAAAAAGCGCGCAAAAGGCGCGTGAAATGGGCTTGAACGTATATAAAACGGACGTTGCCTGCGAGAAGCAGGTGTCGGATTTGTTTGCGCAGTTGCCGGCTTTAGACGTGCTTGTCAACAATGCAGGCGTTTGTCTTTTTAAGCAGATACAAGATACAACCAAAGAAGAATGGGATAACTTGTTTGCCGTAAACGTAGGCGGCGCGTTTTTGTGTGCGCGCGCGGCGGTTAAGGGTATGTTGGATAAACAAAAGGGCGCGATTATCAACGTTTCTTCCGTTTGGGGGGAAGTGGGCGCAAGCTGTGAAAGCGCGTATGCGGCAAGTAAAGCGGCGCTTATCGGTTTTACGAAATCGCTTGCCAAAGAGTTGGGTTATTCGGGTATTCGTGTAAACGCGGTATCGCCGGGAGTGATTGACACGCAAATGAACGCGCGCTTGTCTAAGGATGAGGTTGTAGCGTTACAAGAAGAAATCCCCGCGGGGCGCATGGGCGCGTGCGAGGAAGTGGCGCAAGCCGTGTTATTCTTGGTGGAAAACGAATACGTTAACGGGGCGGATGTACCCGTCAACGGCGGTTTTTCTATTGTATAAGTTAATTTCTCTTTAAATAACTTTCTAAAATGTTTTGGATAAAATCGTCCGCGATTCCCGACGTTGGGGATTGCGGATTTTTTTGCGTGGTTTGCCGTTCTGATTGCTTTTCTTGATGATCGTTTGGCGAAGTTTGCTTTTGTTTGGACGCGTTGGTGTTGCTGAACGAAGAAAACGTTTGCGTGAATTTGGATAAATCGTTTAAAAAAGATAGCATTTGCTCAGAATTCTTTAATTGCCCCATGAGCGGTTTTACACTTTCGGCAAATTGCGGATTTTGTGAAAGATAATACATAAGCACAAGCATAAAAATTTCCATAATATAGTATATGAAAGTAACCAAACGGTTGTGCGTGGAATACTATATACAAAGGCGCAAGCCAACAATAAAAAGCAAGGGGGACGGTTATGAAAACGTTTAAGCAGTATGTCAACAACAAAGATGCGCAGGGGGCGCAAGGGGAATACGTGCCGTCGGATGCAGAACGGCTGACAAAACAAATTGCGGCGGCGTACAATGGAAAAAGCAATGCGGATATGTGGCGCAATATTGTTGCAGAAGCGGAAAAAAGCCGTCGGGCAGGCACACTGAGCGACGAGGAGATAGACACCTTTTATTTAGCATTTTCGCCTATGCTTGACAGTGCACAACATAAAAAATTGAAAGCCATTGTCGAGAAATTAAAGAAAATGTAGCCACCATGTACGAGATAAAACAAAATCTATTACATAGTTTGCAGTGCGGACAGCATGCGATCGATTTCCGCTTTGCTGTTAAAATGCGAAAAAGACGCGCGAACCAAACCGCTATCAAGCGTGGTTAAAGCTTCGTGCATAAATGGCGCGCAATGCAAGCCGCCGCGCACGGCAATACCATGTTTTACGGATAGAAGTTCCGCTATTTGCTCAGAGGGCATACGCTTGTGCGCAAACGCCACGATACCGCAGACGTTGGGCTGAGAATATACCTTGTATGCGGAAATAGCGGAAAGGTAATGTATGCAATACGCCGTTAAATCCAGCAGTTGTTCTTGCAGGGCGGGCAGTATTGCTTGCAACCAACGCACGCCTTCCATCATCGAAACGATAGCGGGGAAATTGAGCGTGCCCGCCTCTAAGGCGTCGGGATAAAAATCGGGCATATCCGTGGAAACGCTGATAGAGCCTGTGCCGCCGTATAAAATGGGGGCTGGTTGGACTTGGTCGGAAAAAAGTAACGCGCCGCTGCCTTGTATGCCCATCAGTCCTTTATGCCCTGCAAGGGTAAGCAAATCGATGCCTTGCTCTTGCATACGGAGCTGAATGTGTCCGCCGCCTTGCGCGCCGTCGCAAAGCAGTAAAACGTTTTTGGGCAGTGCCTTTTTGATGGCGGAAATAGGCGGCGTTGCGCCCGTTACGTTGGAGGCGGCGGTAACGGCGACTAAGCGTGTGTTTTCACGAAGGCAAGCCGTGATATTTTCTGGGGTTACGTTGCCGTCCTTTGAAAGTGCGCAAACGGTGTATTCGATAACACCTTTTTTTTGTAACATAGCAAGCGGGCGGAGTATAGAATTGTGTTCCATGGGCGTGATAACCACGTGGTCGCCTGGGTTTAAAGTGCCTAGCAAGGCGATATTCAGCGCTTCCGTGCAGTTTTTGGTGAAAACTACGCGGTCAAATCCGTAGCCGTTAAAAAATACGTTTAGCGTATCGCGAGCGTCTTGTACCGTTTGCGCGCAGGCAAGTGCTAGCTTGTGTCCGCTGCGGCCGGGGTTGGCGCAAACCTTTATAGCGGAATGTACTGCGGAAATAACGCTGTCGGGTTTTCTGCCGCCAGATGCGGCGTTGTCGAAATAAATCATGTATGCACCTCTCAATACGAATATTACATACAATATAGTATTCTCAAACAAAGGGGTGTATGACTTATGATGATTTTAGCAGTATTTCGCTCGCGCGCGCATAGCTTGGAGTATTTACGGCGGTTGAACGAGCTTGGCGTAGCGGCAACGGCAGCGCCGACGCCTAAGGAAGCGAAAATCGGCTGCGGCTTGTGCGTGCGCTTTGACGCGCGGTATTTTGTTCGCGCAAAGGCGGTGTTGAAAGTGGGGGGATATAGCTCGTTTAAGGGCTTTTATAAAACGGAGTTTGTCAACGGGTATACGTCCATAACGCCCTATTACGGGCAATAGTAAAGGAAAACTTGATAAAAATAGTGTAACCGCTTGCAAAAAAAGTAAAAAAGTGCTATACTCAAAGCACTATGAATAAACAACAAAAGCAAACGGCGCTTGCCGAACTGGGGAAATTGTATTATGGCGCAAAGCCTGCGTTATTGTATAGCAGTCCATACGAATTGTTGGTGGCGGTAATTTTATCCGCACAATGCACGGACGAACGCGTAAACAAGGTGACACGCGTTTTATTTGAGAAGCACAACACGCCCGAGAGTATGCTGACACTTTCGCAAACGGAGCTAGAAAAATATATCTTTTCCTGTGGGTTTTACCGCATGAAAGCACAGCATATTTTATCGGCTTCGCGGGATATTATCGAAAAATTTAACGGCGAAGTGCCGTCTGCCGTGGAGCAACTGATGTCGCTTGCGGGCGTGGGGAAAAAGACGGCGAACGTGGTGTATGCGGTAGCGTTCGGCGGGGACGCGATAGCCGTGGATACGCACGTGTTCCGTGTGAGTAATCGCTTGGGGCTTGCCAAAGGTAAAACACCGTTAGAGGTGGAGGCGGACTTGAATAAAGCCATTCCCAAAAGCGATTGGTCGAGCGCGCATCACTGGCTGATTTGGCACGGAAGAAAAGTATGTCATTCGCAAAAACCCGATTGTGAAAATTGTACGCTTTCGTCTGTTTGTGATTTTTATAAGAAGTATAAAAAATAGGAATAAAACTCTCTCGGTTTTGTAATACTAAAAGAAAAACGGGGGAGATTTTTTTATGCGAAACGAAGAATGGATGCAAATGGAAAAGCAAGCGTTGGAGCGCCTTAGCGAAGCGGAGGATTTGGCGGAAAAGAAGATGAAAATTTACGCGCGGCTGTTGACGGACGCGGCACTTGCGGAAGATATGGAATCGCTCGCGGTGAAACATGCAGAAAGAAAAACCACGTTGAAAAGTTTGGCTTGCGGAAAGAACGAAAAATGCGAAAAACGCAAAAAGGACGTGGACAGGTACGAAGTGAATGGGCAGGAGGAAGAAGAATGAAACTGGAAAAACGAGAGATTACGCTCAACGAATTTGACAGCTTGCGCGACGCGCTGTATATGCAAAAAATGCTGATGATGGAATACCAACAAGCGCTTTTTTGCGTATGGAGAAAGGAAGCGCGCGATCGAGTGATTTGCTTGTTACAAGAAACGGCGCAGGACGCGTTGTTTTTGCAGGATTTAATGCAAGGCTCGGCGATAGAAAACAAATAATGTAAAAGCTGGAAAGAAAAAACGCAAAACGCTTATCGCGAAATTGCGTTTTTTTTGTTGCAACTATTGACAAACCAAGCGTCTATATTATATAATAAAGTTAAAGATGCGTGGGAAACCACGGATCAAACAAAAGAAAGGAAGTGAACGAATTATGGAAAAGAAAAAAGGGTGCTTGAAACGTTTTTTTGGGGAATTTAAGAAGTTTATCACACGCGGCAACGTGTTGGATATGTCCGTCGGTATCGTTGTCGGCGGTGCGTTTACGGCGATTGTAAACGGGCTTAGCAACTATATTTTAAAACCCCTGGTCAACTGGTTGATCGCCGTAATCGTTGGGAAGGACGGTTTGGAAGGCGCGGTTACCATTTTGGGCACGCCTGCCTATTTAGAAGACGGGGTAACGGTGGATTTGGCAAACTCCATTTATATTGACTGGGGCGCGTTTATTTCTTCGATTATCAATTTCTTAATTATTGCGTTTGCGCTGTTTGTAATTATCAAAATTATCAATGGCGTGGCGGACGCGCAACAAAGAGCGTTGGAAGGCTTGGAACTTAGCGATAAAAAAGCGGTTGCAAAAATTCGTATAGAACAAAGAGTTTCTAAAAAACAAGCGATAGCTATCTACGAAGAACAAAAAGCGGCTTTGAAAGCGAAAAAGCAAGCGGAAGAAGAAGCGGCTAAGCAAAAGGCGGCAGCGGAAGCGGCTTTGGCGGAAGAAAAAGCTATGGCGAATACCCGTCTCTTGGAAGAAATTAGGGATTTGCTGAAAAAGCAAAGTGAAAAATAAGAAAAATCATTTGACTTTTCTTTTAGAAAAGGGTATAATACTTTTATAAAATAAATAAAGGCGAGGAAAAAGCGGGTGTTTTTTAACGCCGTCTTGATCAGAGAGCGCGTTCGTAGGCTGAAAGACGCGTAAAGACGAAAAAAATTGCCCTTTCACTTTGGAGCCGTTCCCTTGAAAGAAACAGTAGGGGGAAACGTAAGTGCGTGGCGTAACGACGCAAAATAAGACGCGGATTTTTTCCGTGTGAACGCAGGTGGTACCGCGAAATCTATTCGCCCTGCGCGCTTGATATGGCGCGCAGGGCGGTTTTTATAACAAAGTAAATCAACGCGAAGGAGAATAAGCGATTATGCAAGAAAAAATTAATGCGTTGCGCGAACAAGTGCTTTCCGCAATGCAACAAACGCAAACGAGCAGGGCTTTGTATGAACTCAAAGTGCAATTTCAAACGGAGCTGAAAGGCATTATGAGTGGTATGAAGGATTTGGCAAAGGAAGATAGACCTGCTTTCGGTAAACTCGTCAACGAACTCAAACAAAGCGTGGAAGCGGAGTTTGAAGCGCGCGGCGAGGTGGTGCGTGAAATGGAAATGCGCCAAAAATACGAAGCGGAACGCGTGGATATTACCATGCCCGGCAAAAGCTACAAGGCGGGCGCGTTGCACCCCATTACACTTGTCAAAAATCAGTTGATTGATATTTTTGCGGGTATGGGCTTTACTGTGTTTGAAGGGCCGGAAATAGAAACGGATTATTATAACTTTACCGCGCTCAATACACCTAAGGATCACCCTGCGCGCGATATGCAGGATACGTTCTACTTGGCGGAAAACTTGCTTCTTCGTACGCAAACGTCGGCAGGGCAAATCCGCGTTATGGAAAAGGACAATCCGCCTATTAAAATTTTGTCACCAGGCAGAGTGTTCCGTTCGGACGACGACGCTACGCACTCGCCTATGTTCCACCAAATGGAAGGGCTTGTCGTAGACAAGGGGATTACGCTTTGTGATTTGCAAGGTATGCTGCAAGAGTTTGCAAAGCGCATGTTCACGGAAACGACAAAGGTGCGTTTACGCCCGTCCTATTTCCCGTTCACGGAACCGAGCGTGGAAGTGGATTTAAGCTGTTCGGAATGCGGCGGTAAGGGTTGCCGACTTTGCAAAGGCACGGGTTGGATTGAAGTGCTTGGCGCAGGTATGGTAAATAGACACGTGCTGGAAAATTGCGGCGTAGATCCCGACAAGTACACGGGTTTTGCGTTCGGTATGGGTATCGAACGTATCGCCATGCTCAAATATGGTATCAATAATATCAAAACACTGTTTGAAAACGACGTGCGTTTCATCACACAGTTTGAAGAATAAGGCTAGGAGGAGAAAAAAATGAAAGCACCTTTCAGTTGGTTAAAAGATTACGTAGATATTGACGTTTCCGCGCAAGAGCTTGCGGAAAAACTCTTCTCCTGCGGTTTTGAGGTGGAAGAGCTTATCTATCTCGGCGAAAAAATCAATCGCGTTGTGGTTGGGGAAGTGAAAGCATTGACGCCGCACCCCGACAGCGACCATATGCAAATTTGCGTGGTGGATTGCGGGGAAGAATACGGCAGAGAACTGCAAATCGTAACGGGCGCTCCCAACGTATACGTGGGCATGAAAACGCCCTGCGCGTTGGACGGATCGACGGTGGTGGAAAGCAATCCTGCTATGCTTGAAAAGAACCCCGACGGTATTAAAAAAATTAAAAAAGGTAAGCTGCGCGGCGTGGAATCTTTCGGTATGCTTTGTTCGGGTGAAGAGCTTGGTATTAACGATGATTACTATCCCGGCGCGGAAGTGAACGGGTTGTTGGATTTGCAAAAGGACGCACCCGTGGGCGAGGATATCAAGAAAATCGTTGGCTTGGACGACTGGATTTTTGATATTTCCGTAACGGCAAACCGCCCTGATTGTCAATGCATTTTGGGTATGGCGCGCGAAGTGGCGGCGGTTTTGAATAAACCGTTAAAGCACCCTGAAATTTCGTTCACGGCAAACCAAACGCAAGCGGAAGATGTAAGCGTGGAAGTGCTTGCGCCCGACCTTTGCCCCCGCTACGTAGGGCACTTTGTGGAAAACGTACAAGGCGGCGTTTCGCCCGCTTGGATGCGTAAGCGTTTGGCGCTTTCGGGCATTCGTTCCCTTTCGCCTATTGTCGATATTACGAACTTCGTGCTTTTGGAAATGGGGCAACCGATGCATGCGTTTGACGCGGATGAGCTTGCACAAAGAAAAATTGTGGTACGCCGCGCGGAAAACGGTGAAAAAATCGTGACGCTTGACGAAAAGCAATTCACGCTCACGCAAGATAATTTGGTGATTTGCGACGGTGAAAAGCCCGTGGCGCTTGCAGGGATTATGGGCGGTTTGAACAGCGGTATTAAAGATACGACGAAAAACGTGTACTTTGAATCGGCAAAATTTGCGCGCGACAACGTACGCAAAACGTCGCGTGCGCTTGGGCAATCGTCCGATTCTTCGTCCCGCTTTGAAAAGGGCGTAGACGCATACACAAACGCGTTGGGTATGGCGCGTGCGTTGCACTTAATTGAAGAGCTTGGTTGCGGGACGGTAACTACGCTTTGCAAAGACGTTTGCGCGGCGGATTTAACACCCAGAACGATGTCGGCAAGCGTGGAAAAAATCAATGCGCTTTTGGGTATCAAAGTGCCCGACGAAGAAATTTTACGCATTTTGGGCAATTTGAACTTTAAGCCTGTAATTGAAAAGGAATACACGAAAAAGCCGTTCTTGAAATGCAACTGCGAACAAAGCGTTTTGACGGTGGAAATTCCTGGTTATCGCGATGATATCGACGGGTATCCCGATTTGGCGGAAGAAATTATCCGTATGTATGGGTATGAACATATTACGCCTACGTTCTTGCAAAAGGCAAGTGTGACGGGCGGCGGCTTAACGGAAGAACAAAAACGTGAATTGCATCTTAAAAACGTGCTCCGTATTCAAGGTTTCTCGGAAGCGTATAACTACTCGTTCTATTCGCCCAAAGATTTGGATTTAATCAAGCTGCCCGAAAACGACGCCCTCAGAAATGCGGTGAAAATTTTAAACCCGATCAGCGAAGAATTGTCGATTATGCGCACTTGCCTGGCGCCGTCTATGTTGCAAAACGCGGTGCGTAACGTACGCCGCGGCAACGACGAAGGCAGACTTTTTGAAGTGGCGAACGTGTACTATCCCAAGCAAGATAAAAACGAACAGCCCACGGAAGAAAAGCATCTTGTGCTTGGCATTTGGGGCGGCAACAACGATTTCTTTGATATGAAAGGCGCCGTGGAGCGTTTGGCGGACGCGTTCCATCTTAATTTTAAATATGAAAGAGCGGAAGTTTCCTACTTGCATCCCGGCGTTTCAGCGCGTGTGTTGGTGGGGGATACGTGTGTGGGTTCGTTCGGTGAACTCGACCCTGCTATCGCCCTTTCGCTTGGTTTGGATAAAAAAGTGTACCTCGGCGAATTGAATTTGGCGGCGCTTGCTTGCGTTATGGACGACGCGATTTGTTATAAGAATTTGCCTAAGTTTCCTGCGGTGGATAGAGACCTTGCGCTGATTGCGGACGAAGCGCTTACCTGTGAACAAGTACAAGACGTGTTGATGCATTCTTGCAAGTACGTGACAAAAGCGGTGTTGTTCGACGTATATCGCGGTGGTCAAGTGCCCGAAGGGAAAAAGAGTATGGCGTTCAAGTTGACCTTCACGCCCGATGCGAGCGTGGAAAAAGCGTTCACGCCTGAAAATTTGGACGGGTACGTGAAGAAGATTTTGAACAATTTGAAGTTTAAGCTTGGCGTAGAACTTAGATAAAAAATAAGCGGAGCGTGCGCATGAAGAGAACGGAAAAGATACAATCGTTTGGATTTTTTAACGTAGAAAAACCCTCGGGGATTACCTCGGGGGCGGTTGTCAATAAATGCAAATGGTTGACCGGTGTTCCGTGCGGACATATGGGCACGCTGGACCCCCTTGCAAGCGGTGTGTTGCCCGTGGGGATCGGCAATGCTACACGGCTTTTTGATTACTTTTTACAAAAGGAAAAAATCTACGTTGCGGAGTTTACCTTTGGCGTAACGTCGGATACGCTCGATAGCACGGGCGAGCTTGTTTTCGGCGGGGAAATTCCTACGCCGGAAAATGTGCAATCGGTACTTCCTAATTTGATAGGCGACGTAATGCAAATACCGCCCAAATATAGTGCAAAAAACGTCAACGGAAAACGCGGATACGAGTTGGCTCGCGCAGGGGTGGAATTTGAGCTTACCCCCAAGCAGGTACGCATTGAAAGCATTGATTGCTTAGGAAAAGCGGATAATCCCAACGCGTATTTGTTTCGTATCAAGTGCGGCGGCGGCACGTATATCCGTTCGATTGCGCGCGATATGGCTTCGCTTCTTGGTACGCAGGCGGTGATGAGCAGTTTGCGCCGTGAACAAAGCGGTATTTTCACTTTGGAAAATGCAATTCCGTATGCGCTCTTGGAGCAGGATTTGCCTGTTTCGGAGTTGGAAAAATACGTAATCAAAACGGAGAGTGTGTTACCGTATCCTACGCTGACGCTGACGGAAAAACAAGAGCATAGTTTTTATAACGGCGCGCCTACGCGTGTAGACGAGCAAGACGGTTTGTATAAAATTTATAACAAGGATGGTTTTTACGGAATTGCGCAGGTTTTGGGCGGGAACGTAAAAATTAAGACGAAATTATGTTAAGAACGGTGCGTTTAACGGATAAATGGTCGAAAAACGACGGGTGCGTAATGTTGCTCGGCGGGTTTGACGGTTTGCATTTGGGGCATAAAAAGCTTGTACAGCGCGCCAAAACGTTTGGCTTGCCGATAGGGATTATGAGTATTACGGGCGGCAAGGGCGAACGTAATTTGTTTACGGAAAAAGAAAGGGAGTATATCTTCCGCACGAATGGCATTGATTTTTTGTTTGTATTGCCGTTTGCGGAAATTAAGGATATGTCGCCTTTGGAATTTGTGGGGCTTTTGCAAGCACAATTTCATGTGCAAGCGTTTGTTTGCGGGGATGATTTTCGGTTTGGTAAACAGGCAAAGGGAACGCCTGAAACACTCAAAGATGCCACACAGGTATGCGTTGAAGTGGAAAAATTGTTAAAAATCGACGGGGAGAAAGCCAGCGCAACGCTTGTGAAAACGGCACTTAAAAGCGGCGAAGTGGAAAAAGCGAGCCACATTTTAGGTGAAAGTTTTTTCCTGGTTAGCGAAGTGAAGAAAGGTAGAAGCGTGGGCAAAACGCTGGGCTTTCCTACGGCGAACGTTGCCTATCCAAATGAAAAATTTGCCGTAAAACAAGGCGTTTACCAAACGGAAGTTTGGGTGGACGGCAAGCGCTATAACGGTATCACCAACTACGGCTCTCGGCCGACTTTTGATAACGAAGAAGTGTTGACGGAAACGTATTTAGACGGTTTTGACGGTGACTTGTACGGAAAAACGATAGAAATTCGCTTTGTGCGTTTTATGCGCGACGTGCAAAAATTTTCGTCTGGGCAGGAACTGAAAGCGCAATTACAAAAGGATATAAACGAGGTGCGTACAAATGATTAAATTTGGACCAAGCGGAAACAGCGAAAGCTTTTACGCGGCTGGGTATGAGCATACCGAACAAGCGGCAAAATACGTAAAGGATTTGGGACTTGATTGCTTTGAATATTCTTTCGGGCGCGGTGTGCGTATGTCGGAAAGCAAGGCAATTTCTATCGGCGAAGCGTTTGCGGAGCAAGGGGTTGAGCTTTCCGTGCATGC
>JAZQWZ010000069.1:0-4110 GCA_045632625.1 Candidatus Scatosoma sp.
AAACCTTGAAATGCGTTTTGCAGCATAAACCCCGGCAATGCTGCCAAAATTATGCGCGCATAAATAGTACAATATTCGATAAGCTTTTGCTTATCTTCTATCGACATATTTTCTTCCGTTTTTGCGAATAAGCGAGCCACGGCAGGAGCAATGGAAATACCGATAATGGCAAGCGTGATACCCACCGCGATTGTCGTATAAACAAGCATAGAAAAAATTCGGTTCGCGCGTTTGTTATCCCCTTCGCCCAGCGCTTTTGAAATAACGGCGTTACCGCCCGTACCGAGCATAAACCCAACGGAACCCAAAATCATTATCAAAGGAAAGATAAGATTGAGCGCCGCAAACGGGATTTCTCCTGCAAAATTCGCTACAAAGAGCCCATCGACAATGCTGTATATGGAAATGAACACCATCATCACCACAGACGGAAACACAAAGCGCAACAGCTTTTTATAATCGAAATGATCGGATAATTTTATACGTTCTTTTGCTTGCATATTACTTCCTATACAAAAGCCCGACTGCGTTGAAGCCGTCGGGCTGAATGTTTCTTATTTTCTGCTTATCAATCCAAATTCAACAAATCTTTATATCTACGTTCAAACAACGTTGCGGAATCTTTATAATCGTTCAAAATAACGCTTTGTCTTTCCGTTGCATAGTTGGTTGCAGACGTATCTTCCATTGCCGTGTAGAACAAGTTGGAGAAGGTGCCTTCCACATCAACGTCCGCGGGCACAAAACCGCCTTCGTATACTTCGCCTGCACCGAATTTAAACGTTACGAAGATGATGTGCCAACCATAATCGGAAGGAGCTACAACGTACGTACCTACGCCTTTACGGATTGCATATTGCGCAGCCGCTTCAAATTCGGGAACAAAGCTCGTCTTATAAGGAGATACCGCATAACCCATGTACGTATTTAACGCGCCGGGGTCGGTGCTGTATGCGAACATCAATTCGTTGACAGCTGATGCCGCTTTGTAGAATTGCGTGTCCTTATTGAAGAAATCTTTTGCCTTGGGCGTTTCGGTCAACTCTACTTTACCTTCATAATAGATAAAGTTTTCATAATTCACTTTACCGTCACTGTCGGTATAGGGATTATCGTAAGCTGCTTTGGGGGCAACCTTCTTTTCTTTCCAATTATCCACAAGATCAACACCGTCAACCGTTGCACCGGAAGCAAACTTGATATATGCGTTCATTTCATCAATGAAGCCGTCTACGGTCAATTTGTTGGGCGTAAACGTCCATTCGCCGTCTGCTTTTTTTGCCGTACCATTGTAAGCATATTTACCAAGATAATGGTCAAGCGCTTTATATTGTTCGGTCTTTTGCATATTGTCCTTGAAGAAGAGATATCCAAATGCTTTGTCTTCATCTCCTTCCACAGTTGCATCCCCAAAATAATTGGTATTAGCTTCCGACTGCGTTACTTTGTAGGAATAATCCGCATGGCTGTGTTCGCTGAACCACGTATCACGCTTATCGGTAGCTTCAATTTGCGTGAGCAACGTTTTACGAGCTTGGAATAATTGTTCCTTAGAAAGCCCCATGTTCTTAGCCGCCGCATACGCTTGTTCTTGCGCTGCGTTGAACGGCAACAAGATATTGTATACGAAACCAAAATTTTCGTAACCATACAAAGCAAAGTTGGTATCGGACAAAGCAGACAAGCTAGCCTCAAAATCAGCAGGCTTGTTTTCATATGCTGTTTGTTGCGCACTCAAAATTTCGTTGTATTTATCTTTTACCGCTTTGTAATCATTTTCTTTCAAGCTATCGATAACTTGGTCTTGCAATTCCGTGAAATATTTGTTTGCAACGGATTTTGCAAGCGAAGTAGAAAGCTCGATATAGTAATAATCAAGTTCGGTAAAGCTTGCCGTATCTTCCCCATCTTTAATCAAGCCATACGATTGCAAGTTAGAAAGGAATACATTGTAAGCTTGCTTACGAGTAGTAGCCGTAGAGCCTTCGACCTTTTCATACGTACCGCAGGAAGAAACTGCGTTACGGCCAGTGTATACGCCATAATCAAGCTTATCGCCTTTCATGGGCACGAATTCGTCTTCAAACGCATCTACGTTGGTAGGCTTGGTTTGCGCTTCGCCGTGGTCGTGTTCTTCATCGTCCGCTTTGATATAGTTTGCTTCCGCTTCGTCAAGCGCGGAGTTGATGCTTTGTTGGAAATAATATACGGTTTCAAAATAATCTTCTTTATCCGCACCGTTTTCCGTGAGGAAATATTCCATAGCAAGCGCAGTTTTATTTTCTTGATACAGTTGCTTTTGTCTACCCTCCGCCCCGTTGATAGCCGCATTTACATACGCAAGACAAGCGTCAGCCGTAGCAGGCGTTTTAGTGCCGTCTTCGTTTGTGAAACCGTTTTTCAAATAATAAGCAACCGCATATTGCGTTAAGATTTTTTGATTTACCAAGTCGTCCATAAGCGTTTCAAACGTTTGCTTATAGGTCATACCGTAGTTGTTTACGTATTCAGCGCCAACGCTGATGAAATATGCAACCAAATCACGTTTATACACATCGGTTGCCAAAACGCCCGCGTCAATCAACTTGTCCACGTCGTTTGCTTGTGCAGCAAACTCGTTACCAGCCGCCGTCAACGTGTCCGTGATATCCACTGTTGCAACAACTTGTTTTAAATCCAAATCGTTATCCGTCAACAAAAAGGTACAACCCGTTGCACCAAATGTGAGTGCAACGCTCATACACAATGCTGCGGTTTTCTTAATAGTGTTTCTTTTACTCATAAAATCGCTCCGATTTTTTTATCCGATTCCTTGCGCGCGCATACGCGAACGCGTACGCTCACACACGCTATCACTCTATATTATAACGCATTTTTTTATAAAGTGCAAACGTTTTAGCTTATAAACTTGAGAAAGTTAGCGCAAATTTCAAAAATTTTGTCATTTGTGCCATTAGTTGCGCCGCATCTTTGCCTTGATAGAACTCTAAAATGGGTGCAGCGCTCATATTTAAGCGAGTTTGTTCTTTATAAGCGTCCAACGCCGCTTGCAACCGCTTATCCGCAAGTGATTGAAGGGATGGAAATTCCAAGCTCCCCACACCCTTTGCAACCGTAATTTTTTTGACGTGAAATTTAGAAGCATAGCTTTTTAAAACGGCTATTACCATCAAATTTTCTACGGCACGAGGCAATTCGCCGTACGTATCCGTAAGCGACGAATATACACGCTTATAATCGGCAATGGAAGCTATTTCGGCAATTTGTTTATACGTATCCAAACGCCCTGCGCTCGATTCGATATATTTTTCGGAAATGTAGGCGTTGGTTTGAATATCCAGTTCCACAGGCGTAAAGCTTTCGCCTGTTAATTCTTCTTTTAAAAGCTTAGAATATAATTCATAGCCCACTTTATCCATATGTCCATGTTGCTCCGCGCCAAGCACGTTGCCCGTACCGCGAATTTCCAAATCGCGCATAGCAAGCTTATATCCTGAGCCCAGCTCTGTAAATTCCATAATCGCTTTCAAGCGCGCGGATGCATTGTCTGTCATTACGCGTTGCGCTTTATAGGTAAAATATGCGTGCGCCAAGCGCGAACTGCGCCCCACTCGACCTTTCAGTTGATACAGCTGTGAAATGCCAAATCGGTCGCTGTCGATTACGATAATCGTGTTGGCGTTGGGTAAATCGACACCGTTTTCAATGATAGTCGTCGTAACAAGTATATCCGTCTTGCCACTGTAAAAATCCAACACGGCGTTTTCTAGCACGTTTTTATCCATTCTTCCGTGCGCTACGGATATTTTCGCTTCTGGTAATATAGATTTTATCGTTGCCGCAAACGTAAAAATGCTCTCCACCTTGTTATAGAGAATAAACACCTGCCCGCCGCGGGAAAGCTCGCGGATGCATGCATCACGAATAAGCGTTTCCGTTTCTTCCACTACGTACGTTTGTACAGGTAAGCGCTCCACGGGTGGCGTATGAATGGTGGATATATCTCTAATTCCCGAAAGAGACATATGTAACGTTCGCGGGATAGGCGTTGCGGTCATGGTTAAACAGTCGATATCCTTGCGAATATGCTTAATTTTTTCTTTATGCTCC
>JAZQWZ010000070.1:0-4119 GCA_045632625.1 Candidatus Scatosoma sp.
GAAAACGATACGATTGCAACGGAAGAAATTAAGGTGGGCGACAACGATACCCTTTCCGCACTCGTTGCGGCGAGTGTGAAAGCGGACGTACTTATCATTTTATCCGACGTGGCGGGGTTGTATTCCGCCGATCCGCATAAGGATAAAAACGCGAAACTCATCGAAGAAGTACACGGCGTAACGGACGAGGTTATCGCATTGGCGGGCGGAGCTGGCTCGGCACTGGGTACGGGCGGTATGGTAACCAAGCTGAAAGCCGCGCAAATTTGTTTGGCGAAAGGCTGCGATACGGTAATTGCCGATGGAGAAACTCCGGAAATTTTATACGATATCGTAGCGGGTAACAAAGGAAAATATACGAGATTTTTTGCAAAATAATGAATATGAAAGAGATGTTTATCGCCGCAAAAACTGCCGCAAAAAAAGCGACGGCATTGACGGCACAACAAAAAAACACCGCCCTACTCGCTATGGCGGACGCACTTAAAAACAATATGCAAACCATTTTAAAAGCCAACGCCGTTGATTTGCAAAACGCGCAAGGGGTGCTTCCTACCGTGATGCTGGATAGGTTGCGTTTGGACGAAAAGCGTGTGCTGGCTATGGCGGACGGCATTCGGCAGGTAGCGAAATTGCCTGACCCTATCGGTAAAGTACTGCAAACGGATACGCTTGCCAACGGTTTGATCGTAAACAAAATAAGCGTACCGCTTGGAGTGATCGGGATTATTTACGAAAGCCGCCCCAACGTAACGAGCGACGCGGCGGCGCTGTGTTTTAAAAGCGGGAATGCTTGTATTTTGCGCGGCGGTAAGGACGCGTTCTATTCTTCGCAGGCAATTGTGAACGCTTTGCGCAGTGCGCTTGGCGGTTTGGGTATTGACGAAAACTTTATTTGTATGCCTACCGACACTTCCCGCGCGAGCGCAACGGCATTGATGTCCGCGGTTGGGTACGTGGACGCGCTCATTCCGCGCGGCGGCGCTGGGCTTATCCGTTCTTGTGTGGAAAACGCCAAAGTGCCGTGTATTCAAACAGGTACGGGCATTTGCCACGTGTACGTGGACGAGCACGCCGATTTACAAAAAGCGCTTGCTATCCTTGACAACGCCAAAACTTCCCGTCCGTCCGTTTGTAACGCCGCGGAAGTTTGCATTGTACATGGCTCGATTGCGCAGACGTTTTTGCCTATGCTCAAACAACGGCTTGTCGATAAACGGCAAGCGATGGGTTTAACGCCCGTGGAACTGCGTTGCGACGAGCGCGCTTACCAACTTATCGAGCAAACAAAGGCTACGGATGAAGATTTTAATACGGAGTTTTTGGATTATATCCTTGCGGTAAAAACGGTGGATAGCGTAACGCAAGCCATCGAGCATATCGCCCTGCACTCTACGGGGCATAGCGAGGCAATTATAACGGAAAATCAGGATAACGCAAATTTGTTCGTGCAGGCGGTTGACAGCGCGGCGGTATATATCAATGCGTCCACTCGTTTCACCGACGGGGGTGAGTTTGGCAAAGGTTGCGAAATCGGCATTTCCACACAAAAACTGCATGCGCGCGGACCGATGGGCTTGGAAGAGCTGACTTCCTATAAATATATCGTGCGCGGCAACGGACAAGTGAGATAAAGGAGAAGATTATGCGATACTCGTTTGGGTTTATCGGTTGCGGGAATATGGGAGGCGCACTCGTACGCGCGGTGGCGAAAACGGTCGACGGAAAACAAATTGCGCTTTGCGACCATACCGCGGATAAGGCGCAAGCTTTGGCTTTCGACGTCGGCGCAACCGTAACGGATATTTTTGATTTGGTAAAAAATAGCCGTTTTGTTGTTTTGGGTATGAAGCCGCAGGTGATGCAAACTTCCGTGCAGGAATTTTGTGATATTCTGCCAAAAGACAGCGTGGTGGTTACGATGGCGGCTGGCGTTTCCATAGAGAAATTGCGCGCGTTTTTGGGCACAAACACGCCCGTGATACGCATTATGCCCAACACCCCTTCGCAAATCGGCGCAGGTGTAATTTTATACGATTGCGACGGCGTTTGCAAAGCGGACGAACAGGCGTTTTTACAGGCGTTTTCTAAGGCGGGCATTGTGGATAAATTAGACGAGCGTTTGATTGACGCAGCGGCGTGTCTTTCGGGGTGCGGACCTGCGTTCGTGTACGCGTTTGCGCAAGCACTTACCAAGGGTGCCGTGGATTTGGGCGTACCCAAAGATAAGGCGGAAATGTATACGGCGCATACCTTGAAAGGCGCGGCAGAAATGCTGCTTGCGTATGGGGATGCGGAGAGCTTGAAACGCGCCGTTTGCTCGCCCAAGGGCACTACGCTTGCGGGGCTTGCAAGTATGGAAGAAAATAACTTCTCTCACGCTGTGGAAAGCGGTGTGAAAGGAGCTTATCAAAGAACTTTGGAGATCCAAAAATAGTTTCTTTTTTTTGTCAAAGCAAGGGGGCAGATGTGCGTTGAATGCATACCTGCCCCCTTGTCTTTTTATTTTTTTAGGCTTTGTCACAGAAAATGATTGATTTTAGCTGAAATACTTTTCAGCGATTTGGCGAGAAAAATACAAGAAAGACAAGTGTTTTGTGAGGGCGCATACCCCCAGCGGTCTGTAACCGAACAAATACACACAGTATTTCGTAGTAGTTTTCCGTCAAAAATCAATCAGGTGATGTGACAGAGCCTTTTTAATATTTGCTTTGCGTATATAGGCACGATATCTATGCCGTTTGCATACAGCATACGCGTGCCCGCCGCATCTTCTAATTCATTGAGCACAACACCGTTTGCGTGCGGTAAAAAATCCACGCCGATAAAATCAAACCCTAAATAGGCTTGCAATCGTTCGACGATGGCTTTTTGCTTACTTGTAATAGCAACAAGCTCCGCGTTACCGCCCAAGGAAAAGTTAGAACGGAAATCGCTTTTTGACGTGCGCTTGACGCACGCTGCGATTTGTTCGCCCACCGCATACACGCGCGTATCGCAGCCCACGCTGTCGCAAGGCGTTTGTAAAATGTATTTTTCGGGATTATCTTGCACAATTTGCAGGGCTTGCTGTTGGTTTTCCGCCCAGAACACTTCCCTGCCGCCGTGTCCAAACCGCGATTTTACTACGCAAGGATATAGAAAGGTTTTTACCGTTTGTTCGCTCCCTAAAACGGTAGGTAAAACAGGGATATTTAGCTGTTTACACAGTAAATACGTTTGCCATTTGTCCCCTGCGACGAACGCCGTTTGCGCGTTGTTGACGGTGCGTACCCCGCGTTTTTCCATTTCCGCGTTGATATCCGCGTTCATGGCGCGAACGATGGCAAAATCGGGGGTGTTATTTGGCAGTTGTAAAGGCGTATCCGCAACGACCAGTGACAACGAAACGCCGTTTTTTTGCATTTCGTCTTGCAAGCGTTTTATAAACCAAGCGTTGCGATTTGCGCCCTCTTGATTGTATATAAGCCAACCTGTTTTTTGGGTTCTCATACGCGCGCAAGGATATAATCGAGAATGTGCTCGCTCATATCTACCCCCGTGCTTTGATAGGTGCTTTTAAAGTGCGGGTTGGAATTGACCTCGCAAATAATAGGTTCATCCTTCTCACCGAACAATACGTCTACGCCTGCAAAATCCAAACCCATCGCTTTACTTGCCGCTATCGCCGTTTGCTCCTGCGCTTTGGTGAGCGTCGTTTTTCTGGGTATGCCGCCGCCCGATACGTTGGAACGGAAATCGTTTTTGTTTACCCGCAGCATTGCCGCAACCGCTTTATCGCCCACTACGTTGACACGGATATCTCTGCCTTTGCTGGTTTTGATGAACTCCTGCATCAAAAAATCCTTATGTCCGATACGTTCGACGATAGACAGCACTTCACCGCGTGTTTTGGCAAGGTACACCTGCTGACCAAACGAGCCGTACGCTTCCTTAATCACCATAGGAAGCCCCAGCGTTTTCATAGCCTTTTCCAAAAAATCGGTACTGCTGTGGCCGACGTTTTCAAAGGTCTTGGGCGCAACGATAGTACGCGGTGAACGAATACCTGCCCCCATCAAAAGCTCCGCCGTACGTATTTTATTGTCACAATTTTCTATCGCTTTCGCACAGTTGAAC
>JAZQWZ010000071.1:0-1833 GCA_045632625.1 Candidatus Scatosoma sp.
CTTATCGAAGGTGCGGCACAGGGCGCAGGGCTTGGTCACGATTTCTTACGCCACATCGAACGTACGCGCATGCTTTGCCACGTGTTGGATATTTCCGGCTGCGAAGGCCGCGATCCCATCGAGGATTTCAAGAAAATCAACGATGAACTCAAAGAGTACAGCGAAGTTTTAGCGAAAGTGCCGCAAATTGTCGTTTGTAACAAGTGTGATATTTACGGCGCGGAAGACAATTTGAAAGCGTTTAAGAAAAAGTACGGCAGAAAATACAAAATTTTCCCCATCACCGCGCTTTCTGGTGAAGGCACGCGCGAGCTGATTGAAGGCATTTTTGCCGTGCTGGACACCTTGCCCCCCGTAGAACCCGTACCCGTGGAAGAAGAGTTTGAATACAAGGCGAACGACGAGCTGAACTTTGAAATTTTCCAAGACGAAGACGGCGTGTTCGTGGTTGTCGGCGGACTTATCGATATGCTTTGCAGAAACGTTGTTTTGAACAACCCCGATTCCATGCAATATTTCCAAAAGGTACTGCGTTTGCGCGGCGTTATCAAGGCGCTTGCAAAAATGGGCTGTAAGGAAGGCGACACCGTTTCCATCGGCGACGTAGAGTTCGATTTCGTGCCGTAATATAGCTTAAAATATAAAAATGCGCATACCAGGTATGCGATGAAAAGGAAAAATATATGCAAATTATTACCAGTGAAAACATTACGAGCAAGCAAAGAAGCAAATTAAAATCGTTGGCGTCGACGATGTCGCCTATTGCGCAAATCGGTAAAGGCGGCGTGACGGACAACGTTTTAAAAACGCTTTCCGATGCGTTGGACGCGCGCGAGCTTATCAAGGTAAACATTTTGGAAACGGCGGACGAAGATTATAAAAACTTGGCGGAAAACGTAGCCGAGCTTTTGGACGCGGTGTGCGTTGCCGTAATCGGTAGAAAAGCCATTTTTTATCGCTATTCTTCTCGTTCTAATTTTGCGCACTTGGAAATCAATTAAAAGCGTTTAAAAATCGGATAATTGTTTTATAAATAGATAGACGAAATTTTGTAAGGATGTCAATCATGGAAGAAAAAGAAATGCAAGAACAAACCGTAGAAGAAACTATCTATACGGCGGAAGAAAAAGCGCCCAAGAAAAAGAGCGCGAATAAAAAATTGACGGAAGAGCTGGAAGCGGCGAAGGCGGAAGCGGAAGATAATAAACGCAAATGGTATGCGGTTACGGCGGAATACGAAAATTACCGTCGTCGTACGCAAACGCAATCGGCGCAACGCTATCAAGAAGGCAGAAACGACGTAATTGCGTCCTTGTTCCCCATCGGCGACAATTTATCCCGCGCGATGGACGCTTGCCAAGACGAAAACACCAAGCAAGGTTTGGATATGGTGCTCAAAGCGTTTCACAAAGTGCTGGAAGGAGAAGGCGTGGAAGAAATTAACCCCATCGGCCAACCGTTTGATGCTACCTATGCGGAAGCCATTATGGCAATGCCTTGCGCAGACGGCGAAGAAAGCGGCATTGTAAAGCAAGTGTACGTGAAAGGCTACAAAAAGGGCGAAAAAGTATTGCGTTATGCGCAGGTTATCGTTACGCAGTAATGGTAAAATTTAGTCGATAACAAAGGCAGGTATGCGTTTTGCACACCTGCCTTTTTTCATTTTAAGCCCAAAATCTCGTCGGCGGAAACATCCAAAATTTCGCAAATGTTAGCAAACGTATCCAGCGACGGATATTTATCCAAACGCATATACTTGCTGACGGTGGAAGGATTTATTCCCAACTTTTCCGCAAGCTCTTTTTGCGTAATATGGCTGTATTGTATAGCTTC
>JAZQWZ010000072.1:0-8295 GCA_045632625.1 Candidatus Scatosoma sp.
CAAACGCTGGCAGGATTTATCGAAGAAATGTCCAAGGAAGAACGAAAGGCGTTTATCTTGCAATTAGAAGAAGAATGCTTACAGGCGGACGTGGCGTATATTCGCGAAAGCCTTGACGACGAATGCGAAAGCATCGTGCGATTGCTGTTTGCGTCCAAGGCAAACACAGTGATTATTCCTATGCAGGACGTTTTATGTATGGGCGAAGAAGCGCGCATGAATGCGCCCGCCACCGTTTCAGGCGGTAACTGGACGTTCCGCTTTATCGAGCGTGATTTAAAAAATAGAAAAGCGGCTTGGCTGAATAGTCTAACGCAAGAATATCAAAGATAAACGAAAACCACGGTAAAAGCCGTGGTTTTTTTACGCATAAAAACGATAGTGTAAAACAATACTAATGGGAAAGAACGCTTAAAAAAAGCGAAAGGAGCGAAATGAAAAATGAAAAAGATTTATAAAATTTCCTGCGCGGCGCTTGCTTGCGGTTTAGGAATAGGGATGATCGGTTGTTCGGGGAAAAAGGACGATGCTATTAAGCTGACCGTATGGGTATCGGAAGCGGAAAAGGCGTTCGTGCAACAAGCTGCGGATGCCTTTCAAAAGAAAAATCCCGATAAGAAATATAAAATCACCATTGATATGCAAGGGGTAAACGACGTGGCGACGCGCGTGCTGAAAGACGTGGAAAACGCGGCGGATATTTATTCTTGTTCTAACGATCAACTTTCCCAGCTTGTCAACGGTGACGCGCTGGCGCAAATTTCGGGGGATAGACTGACGCGTATGCAGCAGGCTAACGCCGAAGAAGCAGTGCAGGCGGTGACGTTGAAAAAAGGCGATAAACAAGGTGTGTACGGCTTGCCGTATACGGACAATACTTTTTTCTTGTATTACAATAAATCGGTACTGACGGAAACGGACGTGCAAAGTATCGATGGTATTTTATCAAAATGTGAAAACGGCAAGCAATTCGCCTTTCCTATGCGCGACGGCTGGTACACTACGTCTTTCTATTTTGGTAAAGATTTAGGCTATCAAGTGGAATACGACGAAAATTTAGGCGAAAGCAAAATTACGTGTGATTTTGATAACGATACGGGGGTAGCCGTTACGCAAGCTATGTGGGATTTGGTAAAAGATAACCGTGTGAAAGCGGACGCGGACGATAGCAAAATTATTGCAGGCTTTAACGACGGCTCTATCGTGGCGGCAGTTTCGGGTATATGGAACAAAACGTCGATAGAAAATTATCTCAAAGACAACTTTGCGGCGGCAAAATTGCCCACGTATACCTTTAAAAAGGGTACGGAACAAGCCGAACAAGTACAGCTTACGGCTTTTGCGGGTTATAAATTATACGGCGTAAACAACTATTCTAAAAACAAAACGGACGCGTTGGATTTTGCAGAATTTTTGACGAATACGGAAAACCAAGTGAAATATTTTGAACTGCGCGGCTATGTGCCTACTGACAAAACGGCAAGACAAAACGAAAAAGTGCAATCGGATATTTGCGCAAAAGCAATTACCGCGCAGCTTGCCTATTCTAAAACGCAAATGGGCGTGCCCTCCACACTTTGGCGTCCGATGGAAGGTCTTGGTGCGGCAATGATTACGGGTATCAACAGCGGCAGTTTTAACGCGGCGGAGCAAATCAAAGCGTGTGTTGCTGCGATTGAGAAAAACGCCGATAAATAATAGAAACACTTAAAGGAAAGGGGAGTAAAGCATGGCGAACTGTAAAACGAAAAATGCGAAAACAATAAACGGACGGCAAGGTGTATTGCAAGCATTTCGATACGGTTCGGTATATACTAAGCTCTCCTTTTTCTTTATGGGGTTTGGGCAAATTGCGCGCGGACAAATTGTCAAAGGTATCGCATATATGCTTTTGCAGTCGGCGTTCGTCTTTTTTATGGCGGTGTTCGGCTGGCGGTATATCACGCATTTATTTTCGGGCGATTTAGGCAGTAGGCTTTCGGGTGAAGTATGGAACGAACAACTGCAAATATTCGAAAAGGTAAAGGGCGATAACAGCTTTTTAATTTTGCTTTACGGCGTAATCGCCTTGGTGGTATGCGTATTGTTTTTCATAACGTGGGCGCAAAACGCGCGCGGTAATTATCAAAACGATTTACGCATAAAAAACGGTGAAAAAATAGCGACCTTTCAAGACGATATACACGCGCTTTTGCATGAAAAATTTTATTTACCTTTACTATTGCCGCCGTTGTTTGGGTTGTTACTATTTACAGTGCTTCCCCTTGTATTTATGGTGTTGATAGCGTTTACCAACTACGATTATGCGCATATGCCCCCTGGAAAACTATTCGACTGGGTGGGGCTTGACAATTTTCGTGCGTTGTTTTCGCTGGGCGGCGCAGGGTTTGCAATGGTGTTCGTGCGCGTACTTGTTTGGACGTTCGTTTGGGCGTTTTTTGCGACGTTTACCAACTATTTCTTAGGGCTTTTAATTGCGCTGCTTATTAATAAAAAAGGCATACGCCTAAAAACGCTTTGGCGCACGCTTTTTGTGGTTGCAATCGCCGTGCCGCAGTTCGTAACGTTGCTCTTGATGCAAAAAATTCTTGATGTTGACGGCATTCTAAACAAATTGATGGGTACGCATATTTTATGGCTTGCCGACCAACGGTATTTAGCGCTTTTGCCACGCGTGATGATTATTCTCGTAAATATCTGGATAGGCGTACCATATACGCTTTTGATGTGCTCGGGCATTCTTATGAACGTCCCCAAGGACTACTACGAAGCGGCGAAAATCGACGGGGCTTCGCCCGTGCGTGCGTTTTTCCACGTTACGCTTCCGTATATGCTGCACGTCACTACGCCGTATTTAATTACGCAGTTTGTCGGCAATATCAACAATTTCAACGTCATTTGGCTGCTTTCGGGCGGCGGTCCTGTTGATAACGTGCATTACGGCGGCGGCTCGCAAGCGCAATCGACGGATTTGCTGGTTACGTGGCTGTACCGCCTAACCACCGACCAAAATCCCAGATATAACGTGGCGTCGGTAATCGGTATCGTCATATTTATCATCAGTGCGGTAATGTCGCTTATCACGTACAGTAAAACGTCTGCTGCAAAAGAGGAGGGCGCGTTTCAATGAGTATAAAAACAAGCGGATTTACCCGAAAAAGAATATCTAACGTGCTTACCTACGCCGTACTTTTAGCGCTTGGCGTGCTTTGGGTGCTTCCCATTGCGTATTTGGTATATACGGCGTTTCGGGAAAGTCCGTCTACGGGGATTATCAATACGCTTTTGCCTGATAATTTGCAGTTGGGCTTTGGTAATTTCAAAACCCTGTTTTTAGATACGATGTTTCCCCGTTGGCTGTGGAATACGATACTGGTAGCAACCTGCTCGTGCGCGCTGACAACGTTGTTTATTTTAATGGTGAGCTATGCGCTTTCGCGTATGCGTTTTAAATGGCGCAAACCGCTTGTAAACGTGTTGTTGGTGCTAGGCATGTTCCCTGGGTTTATGAGTATGATTGCCATCTATTTCATCTTAAAAGCAATGGGACTTACCAACTCCTTACTGGCGCTAATTTTGGTGTATTCGGGAGGGGCAGCGTTATCGTATTATATATGCAAGGGCTTTTTCGATACCGTGCCAAGAGCGTTGGAAGAAGCGGCTTGGTTAGACGGAGCCAATCAACCAACTATTTTTTGGAAAATTATTTTGCCTATGGCAAAACCTATCATCGTGTACACGGTGCTCACGTCTTTTATTTCCCCTTGGTGCGATTTTATTTTCGTCAACACCATCATTAGTGATAGGGAACTGTATACGGTAGCCTTAGGACTTTATAAAATGATTAATGCTGAGCGTAACAGCTTTAACGACAATTTTACCGTTTTTTGTGCGGGTGCGTTCGTAGTGGGCGGTATTATCGTGTCGTTGTTTATGAGTATGCAACGCTACTACGTCGAAGGCGTAACGGGCGGTGCGGTAAAAGGATAGTCATTGTGAAAAAACCTGCCGTTTGGGCAGGTTTTTTACTTATTTACTGTTTTTGATAACTATTTTTTCCAAGGTAGCGACAAGTGCGTACATAATGGCGGCAAGTATGCAAAGGATAAACACTGCGCTCATAACCAAATCCAGTTTAAACACCTGACCGCCGTAAACGATTAAGTACCCGATGCCCGCTTTGGAAACGATATATTCGCCCATAATCGAGCCGATCCATGCCATGCCTACGTTGATTTTCAGCATGGAGATAAAGTTGGGCAGTGACGAAGGAATTACCAGTTTGGTTAAAATTTGCCACTTGCTTGCGCCCATGGATTTGAGCAATAAAATTTTATTTTCATCCGTTGCCATAAATCCGTTTAACATATTCAAAATAGCAACGATTAAACCGATTAAAATCGTCATAAACACGATAGCTTTGCTGCCCGTGCCAAACCAAATGATAATCAAAGGTCCAAGCGCAATTTTCGGCAGTGCGTTGAGTACCACGAAATAGGGCTCGGAAACGCGACGGAACGCTTCGCTCCACCAAAGCAGCAAGGCAATGGAATACCCAAGCGCCACGGCGATAGCAAACCCTGCAAGCGTTTCCCAAAGGGTAGTGCCTACGTGGTAAAACAGCGAACCGTCTTTATATAACCCCGCAATGCATTTGACGATACGCGAGGGGGAGCTTGTGATAAAGGGATTTATCCATTCGAAATAAGCGGAAAGTTCCCAAAAAATTAAAAGCAAAGCAAGCAGAGAAAACCGCACGGCGTTGATAAAGATGTTTTTCCTTTTCAATCCGCTTAAATAACGCAGATGATCGGGGGAATGCGTAATGTTCTTCATGTGTTTAACTCCTTCCAAAGCAATTCAAACCAAGCGGAAAAGCGTTTGTCTTCACGGCGTTTGAGCGGCTGTTCATCGCCAAATTCCAACGCGTGAGAGGCAATTACTTTTGCGGGGCGTTTGGATAATACAAATACTCTGTCGGCAACGGAAATAGCTTCGCTGATATCGTGCGTAATGAGCAAAGCCGTTTTCTTTTCACTGCGAATGATATGATACACGTCGTCGCAAACGGATAAACGCGTTTGATAATCAAGTGCGGAAAACGGTTCGTCAAGGAGCAAAACGTCAGGGTTGACGGCAAGCGTACGGATAAGCGCGGCGCGTTGTCGCATACCGCCCGATAACGCGGAAGGATAATTTTTTAAAAACTGTTTCAAGCCGTACTTTTCGGCAAGCGCAAGCGCGTTGGCGCGCGTTTCGCTTGTGTTTGTCTTTTTAATCTCTAATGGTAAAAATATATTTTTCTCAATGCTTCGCCAAGGAAACAGTTCGTCTTTTTGTAACATGTAACCAAACGAACAGCCGTTAGAAATCACTTTGCCTTTGGTAGGCGGCAAAAGTCCTGCCGCCATAGACAAAAGCGTAGTTTTTCCGCAACCGGACGGACCGATAATCGCCACGAATTCCCGTTCGTACACCGAGAAATTCATATCTTCGACCGCTACCGTTTCCCCTTGTTTGCTGTGATAGTGCATCGAAACGTTTTCAAAGCGTAAAACTTCTTTCATTTGTTGTCCTTCGGCGGGGTAAAAACACCGCCTTTACTTATTGTTGATAAATTTGATTGTATACATCCTGCGCGTAGGTGTTGTTGACAAGCTCCGCCATATTCACGCGGCGCGAAAGCTCGCCTGCGTTGTCGATAATATCCTGCAAGCGGTTAAAGCTGCTTTCCGTCATCATCAAGTCGGTACGCCAAGCGTCAATCGTGCGGTAACGTTCTACGGACGCAGCAAGCGACGTTTCGCTCGTGCCTGCGAAATGGGAAGTGAGATAGGGCGCAACGGTAGCCGACGGCGTTTCGTTGACGTATTTAATTGCTTTCATTACAGCGCGCATAAAGCCCTTGGCAACGTCTTCGTTTTTATCCAGCCACGAATTTTTTGCGATGAAGCAGGTGTACGGCACTTCGCCCGAAGCTTCGCCGACGGATGCTACTACGTAGCCTTTGCCCGCCGCTTCGTATTCGTATGCCACGGGATCGAACATTGTGCAATAATCCGCTGTGCCCGCTTCAAACGCGCTCGTCATAAGGTTAAACGCTACGTCGTAATTAAGCGTTACGTCCTTGCCGTCCTGCAAGCCGGTTTGGTTGAGTACGTATTCAAAGGTCATGGCAGGCACGCCGCCTTTACGCCCTGCAAGAATTTCTTTGCCTTGCAAATCCGTCCATTTAAAGTTGGGTTCGGGTTTTCTCGAAACCAAAAACGAGCCGTCGCGTTTGGTTAATTGACCGATTACCGTAGGCACGTCGGTAGACCCACCGATAAGTACGTATAAAGCCGCTTCGGGGCCGCAAAAACCGATATCGGCGTCGCCGGAAAGTACGGCGGACATAACGTTGTCTGCGCCACCGCCGTTGGTCAACTCAATTTTAATGTTTTCTTCCGCAAAATATCCCAAGCTGTCGGCAAGATATAAAGGTGCATAAAAGATAGAATGCGTCACTTCGTTTAAACGAATGGTCGTCGTTTTATCTTTTTCACCGCAAGCGGAAAAGGGGAGCAGGGAAAGACAAGCGGTCAAAACGCCGCAAAGGAATTTTTTTGTTTTTTGCATGATTGTTTCTCTCCAATATTGAAAAAATTATAATAATATATCATATGTGTAGGCATTTATAATTGACAATAGGCGGCAAAAGTATTATAATAAATAGACTGCATAAAAAAGACGAAACGTCAGGAGTATAAAAAATTATGGAAATGCAAAAGACGTACAATCCCAAAGATTTTGAAGATAAAATTTACGCCGACTGGGAACAATCGGGGTATTTCCGCGCGGAAATCGATGAGAATAAAGTGCCTTTTACCATTATGATGCCGCCCCCCAACATTACGGGGCAATTACACATGGGGCACGCGATGGACGCTACCATGCAAGACACGCTTATTCGTTTTAAGCGTATGCAAGGCTACGCCGCGTTGTGGCTTCCCGGTTGTGACCACGCATCTATTGCTACGGAAGTAAAAATCGTTGAAAAAATGAAAGCGGAAGGTTTGACGAAAGCCGACCTTGGCCGTGATGGTTTTTTGGTGCGTGCGTGGGACTGGAAAGAACAGTACGGCAACAGAATTATGCTCCAACAACGCAAAATGGGTACTTCGTGCGACTGGTCGCGCCAAGCGTTTACGATGGACGAAAAATGCTCTCGTGCGGTTAGAGAAGTATTTGTAAACTTGTATAACAAGGGTTTAATTTACCAAGGCGATAGAATTATCAACTGGTGTCCTTGCTGTAAAACGGCGCTCTCGGATGCGGAAGTAGAATACGCGGAAGAAGGCGGCCATTTCTGGCATTTGCGTTACCCCGCGGCGGATGGCTCGGCGGACGTAGTGGTGGCAACTACCCGTCCCGAAACGATGCTCGGCGACACGGCGGTTGCGGTGCATCCCGACGACGAAAGATATCAAGCTTTGGTCGGTAAAACGCTTAAATTGCCCCTTACGGATAGAGAAATCCCCGTGGTTGCGGATGCATACGTTGACCCTGCCTTTGGTACGGGTTGCGTAAAAATCACGCCTGCGCACGATCCTAACGACTTTGAAGTGGGCGCGCGCCACGGCTTGCCCATTATCCGCGTAATGAACGACGACGGCAGTATGAACGAGCTTGCCGGTGCGTATAACGGACTTGACAGATACGAAGCGAGAAAACGTATCGTTGCCGATTTGGAAAAGAGCGGTAATCTTGTAAAGGTGGAAGCGCATACGCACAACGTAGGGCATTGTTACAGATGCCACGCTACGGTAGAACCTATTGTTTCCAAGCAATGGTTTGTAAAGATGGAACCGCTTGCAAAACCTGCTATTCAAGCGGTAATGCGCAATAAAGTGCGTTTCGTACCCGAACGTTTCACGAAAATTTATTATAACTGGATGGAAAACGTACGCGATTGGTGTATTTCCCGTCAGTTGTGGTGGGGGCATCGTATCCCTGTATGGTATTGCGACGATTGCGGTGAAATTATTTGCGCTAAGGAAGACCCGACCGTTTGCCCTAAGTGCGGCAGCAAGCATATCAGACAAGACGAAGACGTGCTCGATACGTGGTTCTCGTCTGCGCTTTGGCCGTTCTCTACGCTCGGCTTCCCTGAAAAAACGGAAGATTATAAATATTTCTATCCCACCGACGTACTTGTAACCGGTTACGACATCATTTTCTTCTGGGTATCGAGAATGATTTTCTCTGGTATCGAACACACGGGCAAAGTGCCTTTCCACGACGTGCTTATCCACG
>JAZQWZ010000073.1:0-24949 GCA_045632625.1 Candidatus Scatosoma sp.
TAGTTTTGCGCAATGAGTTCTTTCATTTGCGAAACGGTATTTTCTCTGCCACCGGGCATATGCCTGGAAATATAAGGGATTTCCGCCCAAACTACCATACCGCGTTCGTCGCACAAATCATAGAAATATTGATCGTGTTGATAATGCGCCAAACGAATAGTCGTTGCGCCCACTTCACAAATGAGATCCATATCTTCTTTATGGTGTTCTTTGGTGAGTGCGTTACCTACACCAAGACGGTCTTGGTGACGGGAAACACCGCGCAAGGGATATTCTTCACCGTTCAAAATGAAGCCCTTATCGGGGTCAATTTGGAAGGTACGGCAACCAAAGCGGTTGCACACTTCATCTATCTCTTCGCCTGCGCGCACAAGCGTTGCTTCGCCGCAATACAGGTACGGGTCCTTTCTACCATGCCAAAGATGCACGTTTTCAATCGTGAGCGTTGCTTTGGTGTCGCTCGTCTTTGTTTGCGCAACTACGTTTTCATCCTTATCATACAGCGTGAAGACAATTTCATCGCCTTCGTGCATATCCGTTACGAACGCTTGCACTTCTACGTTTGCGTTTGCGCCGTCAATCGTCGGCGTGATCATAATGCCAGGTGCGCCGTAATAATCCAAATCAAAGTGCGTAGCGGGTACGCCGATTAAGTTGACGTCACGATACAAACCGCCGTAGAATGTGAAATCCGCCATTTGCGGATATACGGTGTCGTTTGCCGCGTTATCTACGACAATGGCAATTTGCGTTTGATCTTGGATTTCGTCCGTGATGTCCACACGCCACGTGGAATATCCGCCGTCGTGATGCGCGAGATGCTTGTCCCCTACGTACACGTCCGCGGACGAGTTTGCGCCGCGAATTTCCAAATATACCTTTTCGCCTTGGGGCACGTCCGCTTTCGTAAGCGTTTTTACGTATACGCAAGAACCGCGGAAATAGTCGTTACCGCCGTCTTGACCGTCGATAGCGTTCCAAGAATGGGGCACGTTGACAGCTTCGCCGCCTTCGTTGGGCGCGGGGAATTGCGCGTCTTTAAAAAACAGCCAGCCGTTGTTGATGTTGATGATATTTCTCATAATTTTCTCCTTGCAAAATTGCATTTTACTTCATTCTATATTATATACAATTTGCGATTTTCTGTCAATAGTTTATGCTTTTTTTATTTTGACTTTTTTGCTAAAAAGCTGGAAAAATGTTACAAAATTACTTTTTTTGTTAAAATATACAACTATTTTTCTTAAAATCGATAAAATAAATTGACTTAATTTGTGAAATACTATATAATACTATTTGGACTTATTTGATAAAGCCCGCAACGGTTTGGGGCTTTGAATACTTAATTTAGGAGGAATTTATGGAAACCGTACAACAAAAACGTCCTTTCGGCAGACAGGACAAACTCTCGTACGCGGCAGGTGACTTAGGCTGCAACATGAGCTTTGCGTTGAAGAGCACGATCATGGCGATCTTCTGGACGCAGTTTATGGCGCTTGGCGAAACGTTATACGCAACTTTATTGTTGGTTGTGCAAGTTTGGGACGCTATCAACGACCCCCTGCTCGGTTCGTTATTCGACGCAGACAAAAGAAATTATAAGCACGGTAAATTTAAAACGTATATCTTTGTCGGCGCATTAGGCTTATTATTCTCGGGCATTTTCTTCTTCTTGCCTATCCCTAAGGCCCCCAAAGTGTTGCGTTGCATTATGTTCGTACTTGGGTACGTGCTTTGGGACGCATTCTATACCCTTGCTAACGTGCCCTACGGTTCTATGATGTCCGTCATTACGCAAGATGGCTCCGAACGTTCTCAACTTTCCACGTGGCGCTCTATCGGTTCGATGGTAGGTAATATTTTGCCTATGGTATTGCTCCCCATTCTTTGCTACGATGCAAGCAACAATTTGCGCGGTGAAATCGTATTTTTCGTAGCACTCGTTATGGGTGTAATCGGTTTGGCGTGCTTTATTTATATGCTGAAAACCACGACCATTCGCGTGGAAGAAAACACCATTACCATCAGCGAAAAGAAAGAAAAATTTAACGTATTCCAAGCCATGTGGAATTTTTTGAAAAATCCCCCTGCAATCGGGGCGACGCTTGCGGCGATGGCAATGTTTATCGGTATGCAAGGCTCGGCAACGGCAACCACCGTTTTGTTCCAAGCATATTTCGGTAACGCGAAAATTTCCGGCGTTATTATGCTCATCAGCTACTTGCCTATGTTCTTCTTTATGCCCTTCATCAAGAAAATCGTAGATAAATGGGGCAAAAAAGAAGCGTGTGCAGTCGGTTCTGCCGTTAGCGTTTTAGGCGCGCTCTTGTTGTTCTTGCCCCTCGGTAACGGTACGCCCGGTTTGGTCGGCTACGTAATTGGACAAGTATTCTTTGGGTTTGGGCTTGGTTTCTACACCTGTGTAAGCTGGGCTTTGATGGCGGATGCAATCGATTACAACGAATGGAAAACGGGTAAAAAGGAAGAAGGTACGGTATATTCGTTGCACTCGTTCTTTAGAAAACTTGCGCAAGGCCTTGGCCCGTCGCTTGTTATCATTATTATGGGCGCACTTGGTTATAATGGGGAACTTGGCGCTAACCAACCTTTCCCTGTTGCGGAAAATATGAAATGGTTGGTTGCAGCGTTGTATACGTTTAGCGCAGTAGTTATGTTTATTTCCATCGCGTTTATCTATACGCTTGACAAGAAAACCGTTGCAACAATGACGGAAGAATTAACGGCGCGCAGAAAGCAAAACAGCGAAGAAAACGGCGCAGACCTTGAAGAACTTGCCGTTATCGACGATAAGGAACAAACGCTTGGCGAAGACGTTGCAGATGCAGAAGACGTGTTTGAAAACGACGAAGAATAAGCTTTGCTTAAAAAATGACAGCTCCGAAAAATCGGAGCTGTTTTTTTGTTATAGAGTTATTGTTAACGGCTCGGCAATTCCACCGTTTTGCCTGCGGGGACAAGTACGTTTTTACCAAACCAACAAAGGTATACGTCGATAGCGCTGGGATTGTATACGTGTTTCTCGTTCGCCGCATACACAAGCGAATCAAACGCTTTTACATAGTTGTACACTTCTATGTTAGTGGCATTCCAAATATCGTCGCGATTGCCCATTTTTTCCGCGAACGCTTGCATTTTTTCAATCGTTGGATTATTCACCCATAACTACGATTTTGAGGCCTTGCATGCTGATGTTCATTTCCATAGCTTCGTTGATATCTTTCAACGCGTATTTATGCGTAAGCAATTCTTCCACGGGCAAACCGTCTTTTTGTGCTTCTTTCAACATATCGCAAGCTTGAATCCAGTCTTTTGCTTGATATGTCCAAGAACCGATAACCTTGATTTCCTTGTTGCAGATGTCTTGGTGGGGGTTGTACGTCGTGTCGCCGTTGTCTACGAAGAAGCCAAGTTCGCACATCGAACCGCCGCGACGAACGTATTTCCAAATGGTGCTTGCTGCTTTGGGCGAACCCGTGCATTGGAATGCCATTTCAGCACCCGTGCCCGTGATTTCCAAAACTCTTGCTTGTGCGTTTTCCGTCATAAAGTTTACGGTGTACGCTGCACCAAGCTTCTTAGCCATTGCCAAACGTTTTTCGTCACCGTCTACTGCGATGATGTTTCTAACGCCCATCGTTCTAACAGCCGTCAAAAGGAGCAAACCGATAGGACCACAGCCTTGTACAAGCACGTAAGAGCCTTGCTTGAAGTTGAAGATTTGTTTTGCTTGTTCTACAGCGTGAATAATAACTGCTGCGGGTTCGATCAACGTACGAAGGTCAACGTCCATATCGCTTACGTTGAAGATAACGCCGCCTGCGTTTACCTTGATATATTCGCCAAACCAGCCGTTAAAGTTCTTATACGCAGCTTCGCCGGGCATAAGGCCGAAAATTTCGCCGCCAGGGCAAAGGTGTACGTGTTCGGGATCAAATTTGCAGGTGTCGCATTCGCCACAGGGTTTCAGACCGGTTACGATTTTGTCACCAACGTTCAAGGGTTTGCCATAGAAATCTTTGGTTACGTTTTTACCAAGTTTCACAACCGTACCCGTACCTTCGTGACCGAGTTGAACGGGGATATAACCGAACGGATCGCCCTTATATTCGTGTACGTCCGTACCGCAAATACCCGTTTGTTCTACCTTTACAAGCACTTCGTCGTCACCGATTTCTGGAACGGGAAGTTCGTAAATTTCAATTTGCTTTTTGCCAGTTAAAACAGCCACTTTGGCTTTTTCGGGAATAGTGAAGTTTGCCATCATATTGCTCCTAAAAATTTATTTTTTCTAGCGGGGATTGTCCCCGTATTTACCTTTTCATTGTACCACGGATTATACGCTTTGTCAATAGGCATTTGAAAAAAAATACCGCTATTTTTCGTTTATTTTACGCCGATGGCTTTGAGCACCTCACTCGTTGTTTCTCCGCCGTAGGAATAATGGAGTTGTTCAATAGAAAAGGGCAAACAAGCGCCGCCGTTTAAGCGAATTAAGCGTTGATTAATACACAGGCGCTCTTTCGCGCTTTTTAACGATGAACGCATACCTGCCTGCCCTATTTCGTCTACTTTCTCTAAAATATCTGCAATACAGCCGTAGCTATTTATAAGCTTTGCCGCCGTTTTAGGGCCTATACCTGGCACGCCTTTCACATTGTCAGCGGTATCGCCCACAAGACACTTATAATCGGCATATTTACACGGTGCAACGCCAAATTTTTGCAAAACGTATACCTCGTCGCAAATTTGTGTTTTGTCTCCGCGATAGCGAAGCACGCGCACGTTATCATTAATTAGCTGAAAAAAGTCGCTATCAAACGAGGAAATAATTACCTGCATTTTTTCGCCAAAGCGAAGTGCATACGCAGCAAGCACGTCGTCCGTTTCGCAAACGGTAGTTTCCGTATGTTGAATTTGCAAATAATCCAAAGCGCGATAAATATCGGGTAATTGTGAAAAAGGCGTTTCTTCTTCCGCCATTTGTGAATAATCGGGACGATTTGCCTTATAGTTTTCGTCCATATCTTTACGCTCGTTATGATGCGCGCCGTCAAACAACACCGCTACGTGCGTGGGCTTGGTCAAACGGATAATTTTCAAAAGCGCACCCACAAAGCCAAGCGTGCCGTGGATAGGCTTGCCGTCCTTAGTAAAAATTCTCGACGGCATACCGTAAAACATTTGAAACAAAAGATTACTGCCGTCGATTAAAAGTAAGGTATCCATAAATTATTTTCTTGCTTGTTTTGCAATGGTTTTCTTCCAACAGCTATGGCACATAGCCACGTAGGAATCGTTGCCGCCGATTAAAATTTGGCCGCCCTTGGTCACTACTTCGCCCTGCCAGTTTAAACGCGCGTTAACGATAGCCTTTTTGCCGCAAGTGCAAATGGTTTTAATTTCCTGAATGGAATCCGCCGTTTCAAACAAGCGGCGGCTGCCTTCAAATAATTGCGTGCGAAAATCGGTGCGCAAGCCATAGCAAAGCACGGGCACATTCAATTCGTCCACAATTTGACGCAACTCGTCGATTTGATGCGCCAAGAAGAACTGGCATTCATCCGCGATAATTACGTTACAATCGGTATGGTTTTGATATTCTTCCCACAAATTTTTTTCAGGCGTGATAATTTCCGCTTGCGATTGCAAACCGATGCGCGAGCGCACCACGTCTGCGCCGTCGCGTACGTCGATAGACGGCTTAATCAGCCATACTTTCATGCCACGTTCTTCGTAATTAAATTTGGTGATAAGTGCGTTTGCCGTTTTGGAAGAGCCCATTGCCCCATATTTGAAATACAATTTTGCCACGGTGATTTGCTCCCTTTTGTTGGTATATATCGATTATACCATATTTCGACAGGTTTTGCAATAGCCCCACGCGTTTTTGTTGTGCGTTTTTTGAAAAAAATCAACCGCTTGGGCGAAAGGTCCAAGCGGTTAAATTTTTATTCGATACTTAACGTCATAAGTTCCTGAATACTGGTAATGCCTTTTAAAACCAAGCTCTTACAGGAATTCCAAAGGGTAACCATACCGTTTTCTTTGGCGATTTCACGCAGCTTTTCTAAATTCTTTTCCTGCACGATGGCGTTACGCATATTTTCGTTGATATACATAAGCTCGTGCACGGCAATTCTACCCTTATAGCCCGTATGGTTACAGAACTGACAGCCTTGCGGTTTGTAGATACTAATGGGTTCGTCAAAGCCCAAAAGCTCGGCTTCTTTTTGCGTTGTTCTCATTTTTTTCTTACAAGCTGGACAAAGGCGTTTTACCAAACGCTGTGCGATTGCGCCGACAAGCGAATCGGCAATCAAATAATCGTCCACGCCCATATCTTCCAAACGAATAATACTGCCCGGCGCGTCGTTGGTGTGCAGAGTACTAAATACCAAGTGCCCTGTGATAGCGGCACGAACGGCAATTTCCGCCGTTTCTTCGTCACGCATTTCCCCGACCATGATAACATCAGGGTCTTGACGCAAAATGGAACGAAGCGCTACGGCAAAAGTCATATTTGCCTTGGTATTTACCTGTGTTTGGTTGATACCCGTCATTACGTATTCGACGGGATCTTCTACCGTGACGATATTGACGTGCGGTTTATTAATTTCCTTTAAAAAGGCGTACAGCGTTGTTGATTTACCGCAACCTGTGGGTCCCGTCAAAAGGATGATGCCGTGCGGACGCGCCAGCATTTTATCCAGCAATGCGTTTTCTTGGTCGGTAAAGCCCAAATCTTCACGAGTAAAGCGGAAGGAGTTTCTATCCAACACACGAATAACGAACTTTTCCCCGAACATGGTAGGCAGGGACGAGATACGGAAGTCGTATTCGCTGCCACCGATAATCATATTGATACGGCCGTCCTGCGGGATACGGCGTTCGGCAATGTCCATGCCTGCCATAATCTTAATACGCGCACAAATGGCGGAATATGCCGCCACGGGGAATTCCGCGCGCTCCTGCAAGTCGCCGTCAATTCTGTAACGCACCTTAACCGTCTTTTCAAACGGCTCGATATGAATATCGCTGGCACGGTAAGGAATAGCTTCCTTGATGATAGAGTCTACCAAACGCACAGACGGATTGTTGACAACGTCCCCTTCCAAAACCGCTTCGCCGCTTCTATCCTTTTCAGCGAATAAGTCGGCATCACCCGCGTCGTTCAAATCGTCCAACGCTTCCGACGTGGAAATTACTGCGGCAATCGAATCGATATATCGATCGATTTGGATAGGCGGCACTAGCACGTAATCAATGGGACAAATAAATTTGGTCGCAATCGCGGACATAGCCGTACAATCCAAAGGATTGCCAACCGCGAGCAACAAAGTACCTTCCTCGTTAATGCTAACGGGAATCATCTTGTTGCGTTTCATAAACTCAAAAGAGAATAAATCAAAAAGTGATTTGTCGATTTGCAACATGTCGATTTCGACGTGCGGCATACAGTAAAATTCGCCAAGAACAGGAAGCTCCTGCGCGGCGTTGACGTATTCTTTCGCCAACATGTACTCACGCACGGAAACGTTCAAACGTTCGCAATCCTGCAAAATTTTATCCTGCTGCTTCTTTTTGATAATCTTTTTGTAGGTATAAAATTGTAAGAGTTCTTTGTTGATATTCATTGTGAAAATCCTTATTTTATCCTAAGCTGTTTTAACCTAAACCGTTCATAATCGAAAGCATGGGCGAATATACCGCCAAGAACAACGAGCCGATAACGATGCCGATGACCATAAGCATAATGGGCTGCAGTTTTGCCGTTAAACCGCTAAGCGAGCTTTCTACGCATTGATCAAAATAGGAGCAGGAACGGTTAAGCACTTCGTCGATAGCCGCCGTTTTTTCGCCGACTGCCACCATTTGTACAAGCAAATCGGGGAAAAATTTAAATTTTTGCAGTGCTGTGGTCAGCGGTACGCCCTGTCGAATGTCCTTGGCTACGTAGCGGAAGCGTTTTTCCAAATATCGATTACCCAAAATCATACCGACGGTATCCAAAGCAGTTGCCAAACCCATACCGCTGGAAAGCAACAAGGAAAAGGCACGGGCGAAACGTGCGGTGATTAAATCCACCTGAATTTTACCGATAATCGGCGCGTGAATTTTTAAAACGTCGCCCATATACCGCCCCGTGCTGCTCCGCGCGAACAGGAAAATGAAAAATCCCGCAAAAATGACAATGATAATTACCCAGCGCCAGTTAAGCGTAAGCCACGCGGACGCGTCGTAAACAAATTTCGTAAAGCCCGTAACTTCCACGTCCATTTTACTCATAGTATCGCGGAAAGTGGGTACGACGAACGCCAGCATTAAAATCACGATGCCCAAGGTTAAGCCGAGCAACATCAAGGGATATGCCATCGCTGCTTTTACTTTACGCTTAATTGCCGCATCCGATTCGTAATAATCGGCAAGCGAAACGAATACCGCACTCAATTTACCGCTGGCTTCGCCGATATGCACCATGCTTCTAAAAAAGTTGGGAAATACCTTGCGGTGTTTTTCAATGGCTACCGATAACATATCGCCGCCCTTTACGTCGTCGTAAATCGCTTGCAAAATCGATTTAAAATATGCCGAATATTTTTGTTTTTTTAAATTTTCCAACGTGGCAAGCACGGGAATACCAGACGTGAGCATAATGGCAAACTGCCGACAAAACATCGTCAGTTCTTTCAAAGGTACTTTGCCCGTTCCAAGCGTGAAAAAAGCCGAGGGAGAGCCCTCCTTGCTCACCGTTGCGGAAACGACGTATAAATTACGTTTCGCAAGCTCCGCGGCAAGCTCCTTCGTGTTGGCGGCAATGTATTTACCCTTTACCTGTTGTTTTTGCGAATTGACCGCTACGTATTTATAAACCGGCACAGTTTCGCCTCCTTAACTTTACAACTTAATTATAATCCTAATAAACTTAAATACGCCTGTATAATTTGCGTACCAAACGACAACGCTAAGAAAAATCCGGCGCACAGGAAGGGCGCAAACGGATATTCCGCAGGATCAACCTCTTGCATTTGATTGTCTTCATCTTCTTGCGTGAGCACGGTATTTTGCGATTGATCGCATACCTGCCCCCCACATTCTTGCGTGTTTTTCGTTTCTTTATCCTGCACTTGTTCGCGTTTTTTTGCCCAAATCAACAGCACTACGCTGGCGCTGACCGACGCGAGCAATACCCCAAGCAACAAGCGTTGCCAGCCGAGCAATAAGCCCACCGCCGCCGACAGCTTGATATCGCCGCCGCCAAGCGCGTCCTTTTTTAAACCGTAATAGAACAATGCATGAACGCCATAGAAAAACGCAAAGCCGATTACGCCGCCGATTACGTGCGACAGCCAACCGTAGTGCGGATCAAAAAAGGTTGCCACCACGCCAAGCGTCGCCAGAATAAGCACAAATCTATCGAACACAAGCATATGTTCTAAATCAATGAACGCAACGCAAATGAGCACGGACGATGCCAAAGCGTGTACCACGGTAAAGACAATGCTACTATCCCAGAACATCCAAACAGACACCAGCCAAGCAAGCATATTCAAAATTTCCACCACCGTATAACGGAAAGGGATTTTTTGCTTACAGCTACGGCATTTACCGCCCAACATTATATAGGATAAAATGGGAATATTGTCATACCAGCGTAATTTGTATTTACACTTGGGGCAATGGGAGTCCGGCTTGTCTAAACGCATACCTGCCGGCACTCTATAAATCACTACGTTGAGAAAACTCCCTACGCAAAGCCCGAGAATGCCACCCAAAATATACGCTACAATTTTGTAAAATTCGTCCATAGTTTAAACCTTAAAATCTTGCCGAGGCGGGGAAATTCTTGGCGTACAAACCGCCAAAAAGTTCCAAATGATTTGCTAAATCCTGATCGTCGTCCGCCGCATCGAAACGGATAAACGGCAAGCCCGTTTCCTTTTCTTCTTCCGCCAGCTTATCAAATACGTGTTGATAGGACTGCGGCAAATTAACAAGCACGCATTTGGGCGTGTTGGGCGCGGTGAGAAGCGTATTGCTTTGTATCAAGGAAAGCGCCCATTTCACGAAAATGCGGAAATTTTCCTGCACTACGCCGTTCGCATCGGTAGGCGTAGGACGTAACATAAATTGCGGCAGCTTACGGGGCTGTTTCTTACCCAAAATCTTAATTTCCTTTTGCGT
Source organism: Candidatus Scatosoma sp. (assembly GCA_045632625.1). Classification (GTDB taxonomy): domain Bacteria; phylum Bacillota; class Clostridia; order Christensenellales; family Borkfalkiaceae; genus Scatosoma. The sequence continues at coordinate 10,204 of JAZQWZ010000073.1, forward strand.
ATCCTGTACGCGCTTTTCCTTATTCGGCTTTTCATCGTCGTAAAAATCGTCATTATCTTCTTGCAGGCTACGCATTTGCATACTCGCCAAATCGCTGGTTTCCGCTAAAATGGACAGTTTTTTGGATTTTGCGCGTTCTTTTGCGTTGACAACGACAAGCTCTGCATAGCGATGATCAAAGAGCATATCTTCCTGTTTGCATTTCTTCGCCGACAAAAATTCCAAGCCGAACGGTAACGTGAAGAAGCCCACTGCCCTGCCTGCCGATACGAAAATAAAGCGGGCATATACGTCTTTCACGTCCAAGAATAGGTACGTTTCGTTTTTATATTTGGGCGCGAGCACGCCTACCGCCACTGCCGTAGACGCGGATGCATACGTAACGGTATCCGCGAGCAAATGCTGCTCCGAACAAGCCGCCGACACGTTTTCCAAAATTTTGCGTTGCATAGCCGCTACGTTATACGTGCAAAATTGACGGTTTTTGTCTGCTAACACTGCCAAAATTTTTAAATCCGCGCGGTTTGCGTAAATTTCCGAAAGCTTGACGCCCACCGCATTTGCCAAGTGCTTAGGATTGCGCATATTCGGCAAACGCAAACAATCGAGCGCAACCGTTTCATCGGGCATTACAACAACGGCTTTTTGCACGTCTTCAAAGGGCGCTTCCGCCACGAACGTAGCCAAAGCGTCTTTCATTTTTGCAAAAAAGTCTTCTTCCAAGCCCTTTGCTTTGTAATTTTTGACACGGTGGGAAATGGACGCGCGGTCGTCGCCAAGCATTGTGTAATAATGCAATACTTGTCGGCGCATATCTACCGCCACTACCACCGAATTGTTGATTACTTGTGCCATAAATGTTGTTCCTTATTCGTTTTCAGGGGGCGTAGGTTTAAAAGAATACTGCCATTTTAAAACTTTGCCCGTTGTATCTTTTTCTATATATAAAACTACGGTTGTGCCGTCTTTTCTTTTCAAAGCCAGAATATTATCTTCCGTATTTACATCTTCATAATCGCCCATAAGCTCCACAGGAATATCTTGTCCTGCGACGAAATATTCGCCGATTTGGTCGAGCCTTAAGCGGGTTTGGAAAATTTTATCGTTGGCACGCACAATGGCGTGCGAATACAATAAAATGGACGTAAGCAATATGCCCATAAAAGCAAGCACCGTCATGAACATTACCGCCGTTGCCAAAATTGCGCCACGTTTGTTTTTAAGGGGTTTGTGTTTCATTGTTAAGCGCCTCGCCTTTTATATACGTTGCCTCGGCAACCTGTTTTTCATTTTCGTTTTTTACCGTGACGGTGAGTTTTGCACCATCAATGTCAATATCCGCCGTATAACCGCCGTCTAACGCGCAAGCTAAGTTCTCGTCCAACTCTTTCTCTAAAATGTTTTTAACACTGTTTTTAAAGCCATCTACGGACGTTTCAGTGCGGTAAATGGTTACCACGTCGGAGACGAAATTTTGCGCTTTTGCATTGAACAACGCGCGTTGCGTGGCATTGTTCGCCGAAGATATCAGCGTGAGCGACGTTGCCGAAACAATTAGGATAAGCGCAAGCGCTACTACCGTTTCTACCAACGTGAAACCGCGTTTGTTTTTCAGGAGTCTACGTTTCATTCCGTTACCCCCTTATCAAACGTTGCCCCGCAATGCGATGCGAGTAAAAAAGACACTTCGTCTTTTAATTTTTCGTTTTTAAAGGTACATTGAAGATATTTGCCATCTGCCGTGGGAGCAATTATGCAAGTGTACAAATCGTCGTCGGCAAGCTTTTGCAATTCACTGACCGAAATGGTTTTATTTGCGCCGTCAAGTTCCGAGCATTTTGTTTGCAAAGCAAGCTTACAATCGGACACAGCGGAAAGGAAATCGGTGCGCAAACGATTGCGCTTTACCTGCCCAGAAACAAGCACGGAAAAGGACGCCACCATAGCAAAGACGATGGCGGAAACAGCCAAAACGACCGTCAGTTCGACAATGGTGAACCCACGGCGGTGATTATAACGCGCTTGGCGCGTGTTTTTGGTTGTTTTCGTTTGTTTCATGTTTTTGTGGGGGAATTAGATTCTATCGCTTCGCTCCAGAATGACATTGTACTGTCACTCTGGAAGGAGTGAAACGACTGATAGAGTCTCTTGTTTTTTTGGGATTCTATCGCTTCGCTCCAGAATGACAGCGTTTGGAAAACTGCTCCAGAATGACATTGTACTGTCACTCTGATAAGGGCAGGGAAACATAAGGCACCCTGCACTCGCCACGGAGTGCAGAGTGCCCTGCGTTTGCCTTTTTTTTACGTTTCTTTGTTTATGTTTTATTCCACTACGTATGCTACGTATACCTTGTAAGCTTGTTCATCTCCCGACAATTCAAATTCTTCCAAGAGTTGAACGGGAACATAATACTTACCAGCTTGCGTGGGAAGTGCCGTTGCATCCGTCAAAACCTCTGCAGGCATCGCTTTTTTCGCAGTTTCGTATGGATCACTGATACTGTTTGCATCAACTTCACACCAGTATTTACCATCTTTGGTTACAACGTAAGCATCTTTACCTTCAACGTTAGGGAACGTACCTTCTTCACACGTACCAGCAACTACACGAGCAGTATTATTTGCTTCTTGTTTAGCTGCGGATTCTCTTGCTTTTTTAACAACGCCCGAGAAGGTGGGAACCATAACAGCGGACAAAATTGCGATTACTGCGATTACGATTACGAGTTCCACGATGGTGAAACCGCGTTTTTTGTTGTGCATTTTCATATTATTTATCTCCTTATAATAGGCGTCGCCTGTGACTTGCCATACAGAAAGCACAGGCGACTTACTTTTATTTATTTTTGTCTAAAATGAGAACTTAGAACGCAAGTTCTGCTACTTTGCTATATTTAAGAGTAACTTCACCGCTATTGTAAGGAACGCCTGTTTCGTCTTTATTTACAGCTACCCAACCATATTCAGCAACCGTTGCCGCATATTCCTTATCATCTTCTGCAGGAGTCACGAATTCGCCGTTAACCACTTCCATATCCAAACCGAATTCGCCTCTATTTTCGATGGTGATATATTCTACTTTGGAATTCTTTACAAGTTCAACAGAAATGTTATCTTTGTATTTTTGTTCATATTGATTAGCCACAACGGGTTTTACGGGAGCATCGCCTTCCTTATTTTGCGTGTTGATAGCAAGACCAATCAATCTACCAGCAAAACCAACGGTTGCTTGTACTTTTACGTTTTCAGCGATACTACCATTGTCAATATTAAGCGTCGCGCCCGAGGATAATTGACCAGCGTATGCGCCGACCTTCATCATACCTTTAACCGTTACGTTTTTCATGTCGCAATCTACAATCGATACAGTGCCGCCTTGCGCGTGACCAATGAATGCGCCTACCATAGTAGCCGTATCTTCGCCAAACGTACAGTTCTCAAGGTAGATACCGCTGAAGTTAACATCAGTATCAACCGTCATACCGATAAGACCGCCGCAATAGTTTCTTGCAATACCAGCTGTGCTGTAACCAGTTCTTACTGCGCCCAAGTTAGCGATACCAACAAGCGTCGTGGAAACAACACTATCACTCTTTTTAATCGTGAGCGTTTCCCACTTGTCTTTAGTATCTTCCGTTTCGCCTTCGATAGCAACGTTAGCACCCTTGAAGAGCACTCTTTCTGCGGAGAACACAATCGTGTTAACCTTACGAACGTCTCTCTTTTCATCGTTGATTGCGTTTACAAGCGCATAGAATTCTTCTGCGTTGGAAACGGTTGCCTTAGTCTTTCCTTCGTCAAATACGATACCGTTGTAGTCTTCTCTAATTTCACCGGAAAGGGAAATCCAAGCTTCGTGGTTTACATTTTCTACTTGATCAGCGGGATACGTTACTTTATAGTCTTTATCCGTGTAAACAACTACGTTTTCTTCGCTGTCCCAGAAGAAGAACGTATCGTTTTGAAGGGGTTTGTAGTCTTCAGCGTCAATACCGTTTTCTGCCAAAACGCTGTACAAATCTTCAAGCGTGGTGGGTTCAACTGCGCCGTCAGCCGCCAAAATGGTGTTCATGTTGCGAACAGCCGTTTCGTCAGCGGATTGTCTGCTCTTTTTAACAACACCCGCGAACGTGGGAATCAAAACTGCCGATAAGATTGCGATAACCGCGATTACGATAACAAGTTCAACAATCGTAAAGCCGCGTTTTTTATTGTGCATTTTCATATTTTTTTCTCCTTTATATTGATATGCTAAAACCTTAGAGCCAGAAAATAAGCATCAAAGCTACGGATACAGCAAGTACACCGCCGATAACGCTCCAAGCCACAACGGGTTTTACGGGTTCCGTCCAGGGAATTGCTTTGATTTTGCCCCAAACGTTTTTGAAAAAGTTCTTCGTGCCATTCCATGCTTTTTTGAAGAAATTTTCCTTGCCTTCTTCTACTACTACATTTTCGTTTTTAGACATAGTTGTCCTCCTAAAAGTATTTATACTTTTCAGCGATTCGTACGCTGTTTGGTATCTTGGTTTATTATTCGCTTGCTTTTTTATTTTGCTTACGCTTATCATTATATGCGCGCATCCCATAAAAAAGTATAAGTTATATTATGTATTGTAGCACTATCCCCTTGTATTGTCAAGGGTTTTTTGCAAAAAATTTATTTTTTTGTTGATTAATCGCGCATTATCGATTTTTTCGATAGCATTGTCATAGGGTTTTATGATTTTTTTGGTTGTTCGCTTTTTTAGGGGGGAGAAAAAAAGGGATTCTATCGCTTCGCTCCAGAATGACAGCAAGGTAAGAGTGAATAGATGTGGAGAGATTAAAAAAGGGCATTCTATCACTGCGCTATCGCTTCGCTCCAGAATGACAGGTGTGAGGACATTCGCTCCAGAATGACATTGTACTGTCACTCTGGAAGGAGTGAAACGACTGATAGAGTCTCTTGTTTTTTTGGGATTCTATCGCTTCGCTCCAGAATGACAAAGGTTAAGGGACATTCGCTCCAGAATGACAAAGGGGGGCAAAAATAACAGCTCCCCTTTGCACAAAGGGGAGCTGCAAAAAATTGCTTATGATTACATTTTATACCAAATTGCCAAGAAGATTAGGCTTACCACAAAATAGAACAAGCCGGTGAGCAGTAGGCTGTGATCGCTCTTTTTCCGTTCGCCCATTTTACGTTCACGATACTGCGCGTACGTTTCGTGCGGTTTGTTGGAAAAAGGGATAAGCGCGCGGACTGCTCTGCCTAAGGCATAGCCGATACCTAAAAACGCGCCCTCGCCACTGACGTACAGTAAGCCAGAAAACAACATCATTAGCGCGCCTGCGCTAAAAAATGCGTCGTGCAGGAGCTGGATATTCTCTTTCGCCGTTTCCATAAAAAAGCCTTTCAATGCAAACACGGCTAATACTATGCCAGCACCTACGGCTAAGCATATTAAATATCGAATGAGTATCGCTTTCTTTTCTTGTTCCACTGCTTTGTTACCTTTTATTGCTTATTTCAACAACGATTTATATTTTGCTTCTTCTTCGTCGTTGCAGTATACGAAATGCCCAGGGGCAATTTCACGCATGGAAGGAAGATTTACCGAATAATCGTGATCGGCAATCGGGTTATACGTTACACGCGTACGTTTCTTTTCGTATTGAGGGTCGGGCAAAGGAATTGCCGATAACAACGATTTCGTGTACGGGTGCATCGGGTTTTTGAAGAGTTCTTCCGACGAAGCAAGCTCTACCATTTTACCAAAGTACATAACGCCGATTCTATCGGAAAAGTATTTTACAACCGACAAGTCGTGCGCAATGAACAAAATAGTTAAGCCCAAACGTTCACGCAAGTCGTTCAAAAGGTTGATAACCTGTGCTTGAATGGATACGTCGAGCGCCGAAATGGGTTCGTCGGCGATTATCATTTCCGGTTGCATAATGATAGCGCGTGCGATACCGATACGTTGACGTTGACCGCCAGAGAATTCGTGGGGGTAACGGTTGGCGTGTTCGCGTACCAAACCTACCATTTCCAAAATTTCATACACCTTTTCGTTGATGTAATCCTTGTCCGTGATACCATTGATGATAAGACCTTCCGCAATGATTTCGCGTACCGTCATACGAGGGTCGAGCGATGCAATCGGGTCTTGGAAAATCATTTGGATTTGCGTGATGAGTTTGCTCTTCTTTGCGACACGGCAACGGTTGGCGTATTCTTTTTTCAACGCCTTTGTTGCTTCTTCGTCGCCTTCCGCTTCCGCGAATTTTCCTGCGTATTCTTCTTCCAAATCCTGCAACAACGATGCCGCGTGCATTTTGTTTACGCTCTTATTGTCAAAATTTGCTTCACGAATGAGTGCGCGGTTTTCTTCGATTACTTTTGCGGTCTCTTCTTTAATTTGTGCAATTTTCGCGTCAATATCTTCTTTTTGGCTTGCATCCGCTTTCAATTCTTCTTTCAAAGCCTTGATTTGTGCGGTTGCATTTTTACGAGCCGCGGCGATAGCGTCCTTGTATGAACGCGTACCTGCCCCTACTCTTTGACCTTTAAAGTATACGTTGCCCGACGTAATATCGTAGAGCTTAATGATAGAACGACCAGTTGTCGTTTTACCGCAACCTGATTCACCTACAAGACCGAAAACTTCGCCTTTGTGCACTTCGAAATTTACGTTGTCGACTGCTTTCAAATCTCTATGTCCCATGCGGAAGTATTGGCAAAGATTTTCAACTTTTAATAAAACTTCGTTATTATTCATTGTCCTCGCCTCCTCTTTCTTGCATGCGTTTGATACGTTCGGTGATAATCTTAGGAATTTCTACTTTGTCTGCGTTGGGATGCAAAAGCCACGTTGCCGCATAGTGCGTAGGCGTAACTTCAAACATCGGGGGTTGCATTTCGAAGTCGATTTCCATTGCGTATTTGTTACGATCAGCAAACGCGTCGCCCACAGGGGGATAAATCATGTTCGGCGGCGTACCAGGGATTGCATCAAGCTTTTCATTCGTGTCCAAATCGGGCATGGACGAAAGGAGCGCCCACGTGTACGGGTGGCGAGGATCGTAGAATACGTCTTCCGCCGTACCGTATTCGACAATTTTACCTGCGTACATAACGGCAATTCTATCCGCCATGTTTGCAACTACGCCCAAGTCGTGCGTGATGAAAATAATCGAAAGGTCACGTTCTGCTTTGAGTTTGTTGATAAGTTCCAAAATTTGCGCTTGAATGGTTACATCGAGCGCCGTCGTAGGTTCGTCGCAAATCAAGATGTCGGGGTTTGCCGACAACGCGATAGCAATTACGATACGTTGACGCATACCGCCCGAGAATTCGAACGGATATTGTTGGTAACGAATACGAGGTTCGGGAATACCAACTTCTTCCATGATTTTGATTGCGCGTTCTTTTGCGATACGCTTGGTGAGCTTGAACACGACTTGCGACGCTTTTTCTTTTAAGTAATCAACAAGTTTTACACAGCTTTCTTCTACGTCTACGTTCGCAGCCGCCGCAACGTCTGCCGTGAATTTCGCGATTACGCGTTCCAAAACGGATACAATCGATTGAATTTGCTTTTCCGGTTCAATGATGAACTTGGGAACTACTTTCCAGTCTACCGTTTTGCCTTTTGCAATCAACGCTTCGCGTTTTGCCGTTTGACGAGCAAAACGTGCTTCTTCTTTGGGATTGTTCTTCAAAATGAAGAAATATTTATCAACCTCGCGCGACAATGCGCCACCGAACGTGTACGCAACGTTGTCTTTAATAACGTCGAGTTCGTTGATGGCTTTGACAACCGCTTTGGTTGCTTTTTTGCTCATTTCCGCTGCTTGCGCCGCTGTGAAATCGCCTGCTTTAAAGAACGCTACTGCTTCTTGTAAGTTTTCGATCGCTACTTTCTTATTGGCAATCGATTGTTCCATTGCGTAGGAAACAGCCAAACGTTCCAACTTCAAGAAATCGTTCATATAATCTTCCATGAGGAAGTTATATGCTTTTTCGTTTGCCGCTTCCGCGGACAACGTGCTTAAATCCGCTTCGGGGTTTTTGTATACGTAGTAGCCGATTCTGAAGAAGTTATACGCGGGACGGTCTACAAGCTCGCTAAGCATTACGCGCAGTTCCTTACACAAATCGATTGCTTGTTGAGAAGCGGACGTGTTTTGCGTTTTTCTAAGCACAATTTGTTTTGCTTTGTCAAGGAAGGAAACCTTAGCTTGTTCTTCCTTAATTACGTCGTTGAGGCGTACCATGTACGCGTTCAATTTATCTACATAGCCAGACGCAAAGTATTTTTCTTGTACGCTACCAAGCTTTTTAAGCACCGATTTTAACGTGCCGACAACGTCGATTTTTTGACGTTTTTCCATCATGAACAGGAAATCGTCGATAATGGAAATAAGCTCTTGGGCAACGTTTTTCGCGGTGTTATATTCGTTTTCAAGCTCGATCGCTTTGATGTTGAATTTATCAAACGTTTTGATATATTCGCCAACTTTTTGTAAATATTCAGCAGTTACTTCCGCATCTGCCGTACCATTTTCAAGCTTTGCATTGAGAGCTGCTACCATCGTATCAGCCAAAACGGCAAGTTTTTTGTTGAATGCTACGCGGCCTTCTTTACGGTTTGCCTTGTTTTTCAAAAGCATAGCTTCCGTAATTTGGTGACCGATACGCATGATCGGGTCAAGCGAGGAAAGCGGATCTTGGAAAATCATAGCGATTTTGTCACCGCGAAGCTTGTGCATTTCTTCTTCGGGGATACGCACCAAATCTTGTCCGTCGTACAAAATTTCGCCGTGTTCTACAATAGCATTTGCCGCGGAAATACCGATGATTGCTTTGGACGTTACCGATTTACCCGAGCCCGATTCGCCTACGATCGCAAGCGTTTCGCCTTTGTATAAGTCGAAGGAAATATCGCGCACTGCTTGCACTTTACCTGCTTGCGTACGGAAAGAGATAACTAAATTTTTAACTTCTAATTTCTTTTCCATAGCTTAATCCTCCGCGCCACGCAAAGACGGGTTGAACGCATCGCGCAAACCGTTACCAAACAGGTTGAAACTTAACATCAACAAGCAAATGAAGAGCGCGGGGAACAACATCATATACGGATAACTCGTAAGATATTTTTGCGCGCTGGAAAGCATGTTACCAACAGAGGTCATGCTACCCGTTTGCAGGTTGATAATACCCAAATAACTCAAAGAAGATTCCGAGAAAATCATACCGGGGATAGCCAAAACCGAACCGGTTACAATCGTACCGAGCGAGTTAGGGAAAATGTGCTTAAACATAATACGTCTGTCACTTGCGCCAAGCGTTCTTGCCGCCAAAACGTATTCTTGGTTTTTAAAGCGGTAGAACTGCATACGCACACGCGACGCCATGCCTATCCACCCCGTTAGGAAGAAGGCTATGAACAATATCAATAGCTGGCTGGTGTTGCCCATGTGCATTTTCAAAAGCGAAATAACGATCATGAACGGAACCGCTGACAAGATATCAGAGAAACGTTCCATAAACAAGTCGAGCTTGCCGCCGTAGTAGCCTTCAATAGCACCGTAGATAGCACCAACGAACATGTTTACCGCAGAAACGGTGATGGCAAGCAAGAAGGACAAACGAGCGCCCGAGCCTAAACAGGTGAGAATATCTTTACCGTTTTGCGTCGTACCAAACAAGAACACAGGCTCTTCAATACCGTCTTTGTAGATTTCTTGATGCAAATACTTATAATATTCGTAATAATCTACACGAACTTCGTATTGGTCGCCTTGTTTCTTTACAGCGTAGTCATATAATTTCGTATCGCCTTCGATATACATGGTGCTGGTATAGGCGTCCGTACCCGTCGCTTCAAGGTAGTTGGGTGTGTATTGCATTTTACCATTTGCGTCTAACAAAATTTGCTTATTGGAATCACGCAGAACTGCGGGAACGGCTACTTTTTTCTTCTTATTCTCCGTACCGTCGGCGTTGGTTGCATATCCTTCCGTCAATTTATACCAAATATTTTCGTTGTTGGCAAACTGCGAAGCATATTTTTCGTAAATTTCATCCTTCTTATTGATGGCAGGATAGATAATTTGCACACCTTTTGCATCTTGGTATGCTTGCAATGCTTGAAACTCTGCCAAAGTGAATTTTTCAAGCACTACCCCCGCCAAATGATAGGAATCCAAACGATAGGTATAATACTTACCCGTCTTGGTGTTTTCCACGTCGTATTCGTTGTTTTTTACAACCGACTTACCTGTTTCATAACCAATAGCCGTATGTTGTAAAAACGTAGTTTCATTAAGCGTTTTTTCCGCGCAACCGTCCCAGAAATCCAAGCCCATGCTTACGCAAAGCTTGTTTTTGGGATAGTTATATTTAAAGTTCGCGTCTTCATAAGCAACCGTATACGGGCTGAGCATAGGCACGAAAATTGCAAACAACACCAAGAGCACGATAATGCCGAATGCAAACACAGAACCCTTGTTTTTGCGGAAACGAAGCCATGCGTCCTTAAAATAGCCAACAGGCTTGGTTTCCAGCTTTTTATCGTGCAAATTGTTGCGATTTTTCGCCGGAGCGAACTTTTCTTTAGGAATATTCATCATTTCAATATTTTCCATATTATTTCGCCCCCATTCTTATTCTCGGGTCAATGAACCCGTAGCTAATATCAATAACGATGCCTGCGGCAAGACCAACAAAGGTATAGAAGCCGGAGAGCAGCATGAAGAAGTCGTAGTCAAGTGAGTTGATGGAGTTAAGATACAATCTGCCAACACCCGGAATTGCAAAGATTTGTTCAATGATGAGCGAACCGGACAATACCGAGATAAATTCACCGATAATCATCGGGAAGATAGGTACCATCGCGTTTCGGAGTGCATGGCGGAAGATGGATTGTTTCTTGGTCAACCCTTTCGTGCGCGCGAGCAACAAATATTCGCCCGTTAACACTTCGGTGAGTTCGGCACGCGTGAAACGGCAATAGCCAGCGATAGAACCGAACGACATAGCAAGCACGGCGGGAAGCATAGATTTGAACATGTCCCACGTGAAATAATCGTACCCAGATTGCATCGTAAGCGGTAACAAATCCAACTTAAAGCAAATTACATATTGCAAAAGGAATGCCGTTACGTACGAAGGCACGGAGATAAGCACCATAACCAGCGTCGAAATGGTGTGGTCTTGCCATTTATTTTTGCGGAGCGCCGCATAGATACCCAAGCCCAAGCCGAGAGGAACGGCAAATAAGCTGGAATAAACGTTGATAAGGATGGTGGGTGGAAGTTGGCTTACGAAAACGTCCCAAACGGGTTGATTTCTAAATTCCGGCATGTTTACACCGATACCAAAATCCCCGAACAAGAAAATACGTTTAAGATAACTGATAAACTGTACGAAAATAGGATCGAAATAGCCGCGCGCTTCCAACTGCGCTTTCAAAATATCTGCGTCCTTACCGATTTGCACGTCGATAACGATGGGCAACATTTTGATAAGGATAAAGCACATTACCATAATGATACAGAAGGTCATAAGCATTAGACCGATTCTTTTCATTATATATTTGAACATATACATAGTAAAAAACTCCTACAAAAGGCAAAAAATGCCGTTTTCAAAGATGCTAATAAACCGCAATATAGTGGGGAAAGGTCATTTCCCCACTATAATCGGCTTAAGTTACAAGATATTTACGCTTTATGCGCCACGAATCTTACTTGTAGTTCAATTCGCCGTTAACTGCATTTTTAGCAACATAGTCTGCCCATGCAGCGTCGTCATAGTTATACGTCATGTATTGGATACCGCCGTAACCCATGAACGTGTTGTATTCGTACGTGATATAGTCCGTTTTGAAGCCCATAAGCGATGCGCTGAATTCGTACGTTACGGGAACGGAATAGTACTTGCTGAGAACTGCTTTTTCCAAAGCTGCGATCAAATCAAGACGGAATTCTTCGTTCAATACGCCAGATGCCCAGTCGCCGTTCAACAAATCATACCAATCTAACAATGCCATCGTTGCTTCGTAGGTATCCGTTGCAACGTTGGTAGCTTCACCGTCTTCGTTAACGCCCTTCATCGTGAACGTCATTTCTTCAGAACTCGTATCCCAAGATGCCGAATACATATAGTCGGGGCTGAGGTATGCAAGCAAGAAATAACCAGGATCCCAAGCTGCACCCGTCCAACCGCCTTGGCAGATGTCGTATGCGCCTGCACGGAAGTCTTTAGACCAGGTCGTACCGAAGGATGCGTTGAATTCAAGTTCGAACTTGCCTTCAAGCTTGGTGCCTGCCATAAGTTCCGTCCATTGGTTCTTCAAGTTTTCATAGTAACGACGAGTAATTTCGTTATCAACGGACGAACCGTAGGTGAGAACAACTTTATCGCCCGCCTTCAAGTCGCCAGCTGCAACTGCTTTGTCGTACGCGCTGTTTACAAGTGCTTTTGCTGCTACAAGGTCGTAACCGGTGATTGCATCTACTGCTTTATCAAGGTCATTGCCATAATCTGCGGGGTTTACGTTGTAGATTTCGCAAAGTACTCTCTTAGCTGCGTCGGATTCGCGGTAAGCTTTACCGTTTGCTACGTCATAATAGTGCATAGAGTTGAACAAACCGAAACCTGCAAGGTGCGCCGTCGTCGTTGCTTTTGCATAAGCGTCACGGTTCAAACCAAGCGACAATGCTTTTCTGAAATCAGATTGCAACATGATGGTCTTGTTCACGCCTGCGCTTTCACGGTTTCTCAAGCCTTCTTCACTTACTTGCAATTGCAAGGAACCTACGTAGTCGGAAGGAGTATAGTATGCTTGGTCAGAGTTCTTATAATCGGTTGCGATAGATACGTCGATACCGATACCGTTGATTTCACCTTTCTTGAATTTCAAGAATGCAGTGTTGTATTCAGAGATCGTTTCGCAAACGATGTGCGTCGTTTGGTATTGACCTTTGTATTTTTCCATGTTCCAACCATACCAGTTGGGGTTCTTTTCCATCTTATAAACTTTACCAGCTTGGAATTCGGTAAGCATATAGGGACCCCAGCTTGCCGTCGTTTCCAAAGAGGAATGATATTTGCTCGTCCAAAGCTCGGAACCTTCTACGGGAGCCACTTTGCATGCTTCAAACAAATCTTGCTTAACCAAAGGCAAGGAAGCCATGTTGTACGCTGCTTTGTAGTCGAGGCTGCCGTCTTTTTTCAAAAGTTGAAGGCCTTGTTCAAGTTCCAAAACGATGGTCGTATCGTTGGGAGCAGAAATACCTACTTGATCGAAAGACATTTCAGGATATACGTAATCGAATACGTGTACGTAGCTAATCCAGTTGTCTGCCGTTTCGCCCCAGCTTGCCGTATTGATTGCCGTACCCATCAATGCAATCGTTTCGTCCGTTACGGGAACGTAACCATCAGCATCACACATACCGCCAAGAGCAACGATGGAATCATAATGCAAATATGCACCATATTGCCACAAGCTCTTACCGCCGCACCAAGAGGAAGCTGCTTTTACAGCAAACTTGATATCATAGTTGCCATATTTATAAACGCCGTCTTGACCTTTCGTCAAATCAGCCGTGCTGTTGATATAATATACGTCTGCGTTATCCACAACATCAACCGTTTCACCTTGGAACACGTAGTTTCTTGCGTTCTTAATAACCGTTGCACCGTTATAGAAGCTGTCTGCACGATAGTGTTTAAACAAGGGGTTAAGTTGTTCTTTCATCGTGTAAACGAAGTCGCCTGCAACGATGGGCGTACCGTCGTTCCATTTACCATCGTTACGAATGGTGATTTGCCATTTCGTACCAGCACCTTCGGAAAGGTCGGTCAAGGACGTTGCGAAGGAATATTCCACTTCGAAATCGCCGGGAACGATTTCGCCATTTGCGTTGAACTTGTAGTCAAATTCGAAGAGCGGGCTGGTCAAGTAGTTCATAATTTGCGTATCGTTGTTGTCTTGATACGTAAGTTCGTTCCAGTTAGAAGGAGAAACCGAGGTGTACGTATTGTAGGTATACGTTTGAACGGGATCTTTCTTCTTCTTTTTGCCGCAACCAGTCATGCCCACTGCCATCGTAGCACACATGAGCAACGCTATTGTAGCTGTCAGTTTTTTGTTCATAAGTTGCCTCCAAAAAAATATTTTCCTTTTCTATCGTCTGAAATTGCTTTCAAGGCGAAAACAATTACATACCTTTATCATGCGTTTTTAATTAAAACTTTGTAATATTATAACACAATAAATATGCACTTGGCAACTTATTTTCACAAAAAAACGAAATCTTTTTTATTTTTTAATCGAAAAAATCGATTGTCGCGCTATTTTTTTTATTGAATAAACGAAAATATGAATACTGCCCTATTTTGCTATGCGTTTTTGTGAATTTACGCCTTTGGGAATGCCCTTTGCTGTCACTTTTGAGATTCTATCGCCTACGGCTCCAGAATGACAAGGGGAAACGCTCCAGAATGACAGGGTTGGTATTCTGCTCCAGGATGACAAGGGAAAACGCTCCAGGATGACAGGGTTGGGGATGTTCCACTCCAAGATGACAAGAGGAAAGGCTCCAGAATGACAAACCGCATTTTATCAAATATATTTTTTATTAAGCGCTTAACTTTGCTTGACTTTTACACGCGCGCACATTATTATATATAGAGTATAGAATTATGCGCGGAGCTACGCTTATGTTATTTGGAAAGTTTCTCAATA
>JAZQWZ010000074.1:0-3293 GCA_045632625.1 Candidatus Scatosoma sp.
TACTCAAAAAGAAATTCCCCTTTATCGATATTATGTTCGGCGCGCTTAACTTGGAAGAGTTGGCTACGCTTATCAAGCAAAAAAAGCAACAAAAAAAGCGCGTGATACAAATTCGCGAGCAGGCAGGGGCGATTGATGAAAGCATTGTGCCGTTTAGAACCAGCTATCCTAACGCGTGGGTAAATATTACGTATGGTTGCAACAATTTTTGTTCCTATTGCATCGTTCCCTACGTGCGAGGACGCGAACGCTCGCGTAAGGCAGAAGATATCGTCAACGAAGTACGCGGTTTAGTTAAAGCCGGTTATAAAGAAATTACGCTCCTTGGTCAAAACGTGAATTCCTACGGCGCGGACGGCAGTACGGGGAAAACGTTTGCTCAGCTTTTAGATGCTGTGGCGTCTATCGACGGCAAATTCCGCGTACGTTTCATGACAAGTCACCCCAAAGATTTTAACGAAGAGGTTGTAAAGGTAATGCAAAAGCACGATAAAATATGCAAACTTGTGCATTTGCCCGTGCAATCAGGTTCTAACGAAATTTTACGGGAAATGAACCGTCGTTACACGCGTGAAAAATATCTTGCCGAAGTGGAAATGCTTAAAAAGCATATTCCGCAAGCGGAGCTTACTACGGATATTATCGTTGGTTTCCCAGGGGAGACGGAAGAAGATTATTTACAAACGGAAGAGCTTGTAAAGCAGGTGGATTTCGCGTCGGCGTTTACGTTCGTGTATTCCAAACGCCAAGGCACAAGGGCGGCGGAAATGCCCAACCAAATCCCCGAAGACGTGCAAAAACAACGTATTATGCGTCTTGTAGAGCTTGTCAATGCGCTCACGCGCAGCAAATCGGAGAAATACGTGGGGAAAACGGTGGAAATCCTTTGCGAAGACTATGATGAGAAAAAAGGCTTGTATTTAGGCCGCGACGAATTTGGGCGTATGGGCTATTTCGTAAGCGATAAAAACGTTGTCGGCGAATTTATAAATTTACATGTAACCAAAGCCAACGGCATTTCGTTATTCGGTGAAATGGTAAAAGAGTAAGGTAGGGAAAAGTTATGGCGCTTTCACAAATGATGCAACATTATCTTTCGATGAAAGAAAAATATAAAGACTGCGTTTTGTTTTATCGCTTGGGCGATTTCTACGAAATGTTCTTTGAGGACGCAGTGGAAGTTTCGCGTATTTTGGATTTGACCTTGACGGGCAGGGATTGCGGTTTGGAAGAACGCGCGCCTATGTGCGGCATTCCTTTCCATGCGGCGGAAGGATACGTAGCAAAACTGGTAGCGGCGGGCAAAAAGGTCGCTATTTGCGAACAAATTTCCGACCCCAAACAAGCAGGTAAGGGCTTGGTGGAGCGCGACGTAATTCGCGTGGTTTCCGCAGGTACGGTTATCGAAGAAGAGTTTTTGGTGGAAGGGCAAAGCAATTATATTGCTTGTATTACCAAAACGCAAGATGGGGCAGCGCTCGCGTGGACGGATATCACTACGGGTGAATTTTTTGCGGAAGAATTTATCGGCGACGTGGTAGAAGACGCCGTTGGAAAGCTTGTCAAGCTTTCCGTTGCGGAAGTAATTTGCAACGAAGAAATGCTGCTTGCGGCTAAGGACTGCAAAGAACTTAAGCACGGCTTATTGCCTGCATTTTCCTGTTACGTGCCTTGGGCGTTTAACGTAAAACATGCGGAAAAGAACTTGCTTGAACAATTTTCCGCCGTTTCGCTTGGCGCGTACGGCTTATCGGGTAAGGATAATTTAATCGCGGCGGCAGGTGCGCTTGTGGCGTATCTTCGCGAAACGCAAAAGCATGCACTTAGAAATATTCAATCGATAAAAATCGTACAACGCGACGCTTTTATGGAAGTAGACGCTATCGCAGTACGCAATTTAGAGCTTTTGAAAAATAATGCCGAAAACAAAAAATACGGTTCGCTTTTATGGGTACTTGATAAAACGCAAACGGGTATGGGGGCGCGCCTTTTGAACCGTATGCTGTTATCGCCGTTGAAAGACGTAGCGCAAATCGAATATAGACAAAACGGCGTGGAGGAGCTTGTAAGCGCGAGCGTAGCGCGCGTTGGCTTGTACGAAACCTTGCATACGATCGGTGACGTAGAGCGTATGGCAGGGAAAATTTCTAACGGTAATTTCCATCCCAAAAATTGTTTGGCTTTGGCGGCGGCTTTAAATGCGTTGCCGTCTTTGAAATTCCAGCTTAGCGGTTTCTCTTCACCGATTTTACGCGACGTTGACCAAGGACTTATTGATATGAAGGATATCGCTGATTTATTGACGGCGGCGATTGACGAAGACGCAAGTGCTATGATGAAAGACGGCGGATATATCAAGGCGGGCTTTCACCAAGAGCTTGACGAACTTCGC
This sequence comes from Candidatus Scatosoma sp., assembly GCA_045632625.1. Classification (GTDB taxonomy): domain Bacteria; phylum Bacillota; class Clostridia; order Christensenellales; family Borkfalkiaceae; genus Scatosoma. The sequence continues at coordinate 2,393 of JAZQWZ010000074.1, forward strand.
AATATCAAAGAAACCAACGAACGCATCATCAAGGAAATCGAAGTGCGCGAACGCGAACGCACTGGCATTAAAACGTTGAAAACGGGCAACAACCGTGTGTTTGGGTACTATATTGAAGTAAGCAATTCCTTTAAAGATAAAGTGCCGCCTGAATATATCCGTAAACAAACGCTGACAACGGGCGAGAGATATATCACGGAAGAGCTGAAAATGCTGGAAGAACGCGTGTTTACCAGTGCGGAACGCGCGTTGCAAATCGAGGTGCAAATTTATCAAAAAATCCTGCAAATTTTGACGGATAGATTAGCGGATTTGCAAACGATTGCCTCGTCTATTGCCTTGCTCGATTGCTTGGTGTCCTTTGCAACGGTAGCTAAGGAACGCCGTTACGTTCGTCCTAAAATGTTGGATTTTGGAGCGCCTTTGCAAATCACAGACGGGCGTCATCCCGTTGTGGAAGCGATTTCCAAAGAACGATTCGTGCCCAACGATACTCTGCTGGATAATGCGGACAATCGTTGCGCGGTAATCACAGGTCCGAATATGGCTGGTAAGAGTGCTCTGTTGCGCCAAACAGCCCTAATCACGTTGATGGCACAGACGGGATCGTTTGTCCCAGCCGAGTCTGCGCAGATTGGTTGGGTAGACAAAATCTTCACACGCGTAGGGGCCAGCGACAATATATCCGTGGGTGAAAGTACCTTTATGGTGGAAATGAGCGAGGCGGCAAATATCATGAACAATTTGACGCAGCGTAGTCTGGTCCTCTTCGACGAATTGGGCCGCGGCACGTCTACCTACGACGGTATGAGCATTGCCCGCGCCGTACTGGAGTATTGTGCAAAGAAAGTCGGTGCAAAAACGATGTTTGCCACCCACCACCATGAACTGACCTCCCTCG
>JAZQWZ010000075.1:0-18903 GCA_045632625.1 Candidatus Scatosoma sp.
TCGTTTGCCCACATCACCGTCACTAGGTTTTCCGTTTCAGAAAGGTTGATAATGTTGTGCGTATATCCAGGCAACATATGTACGGCTTGGATTTTATCACCGCTGACTTCAAAATTCAACACCTCGTCTGTACCGATTTTCCGTTGTTGAATCAAACCACGCCCCGCTACAACAATGAAAAATTCCCATTTCGTATGATGCCAATGCTGGCCTTTTGTAATACCAGGTTTAGAAATATTGATAGATACTTGTCCACACTTTTCCGTCTTCAAAAGCTCGGTAAAGCTACCGCGCGCATCCTCATTCATCTTCAGATCAAACGCCACTTTTTCTTTAGGCAAGTAGCTTAAATACGTCGAGTACAGCTTCTTTGCAAAACTTCCATTCGGAATTTCAGGAATAATCAGCGTTTCGCTTTGCGCCCGGAATTTATACAACAAATCAACGATTTCACCCAGCGTTACCTTATGGGTAATGGGAGCAAAATAATATCTGCCGTTTTCGCTTGCCACGGGCGTTAAAGCATCATAATCGCAACGATGTCCCCTGCCTTCTAAAAGATCCAACATTTCCGTCACCAAATCGTCTATGTAGAGAAGTTCAAGCTCAATCGCTCTATCGTTGACGGTAATCGGCAAGTCGTTTGCGATATTGTTGCAGAAGGTCACAACCGCGCTATTATAGTTGGGGCGACACCACTTGCCAAACAAATTGGGAAATCGGTAAACGCATACCTGCCCTCCACCTTTGCTCTCATAATCAAAGAAAAGCTCTTCACCTGCTTTCTTGCTTTTGCCGTATTCGCCATCCGCATAACGACCAATCAACGTCGCTTGAATGGACGAAGAAAGCATCACGGGACATTTATTGTTATTCTTCTTAAGCGTATCCAACAAAGTCGATGCAAAGCCAAAATTGCCTTGCATAAATTCTTCTTGCGTTTGCGGACGATTGACTCCCGCAAGATTAAACACAAAGTCCACTTGCTCGCAGTACGTTTCCAAATCCGCAGGATTGCTGTCGATATCGTACTCAAAGATTTCTTCAATCGACAACGCAGGACGAGTTTTATCTTTCCCCTCTTTTAAGTTTTTCAAAGCGGCGCAAAGGTTTTTACCAACAAACCCTTTTGCCCCCGTAACGAGTATTTTCATAGCTTGTCCTTACTTCTTTAATTCGTCTTGGATATATTGCAACGAAGCAATCTTTGCCTTCGTTTCTTCCACCGTTAATAACTGTGTATTGTTAGAGTTAAATTCTGTCAAAGGATTACGCTCCACATCCCCGTTGTTGAAATATTTATCGTAGTTCAACCCACGCTTGTCACAAGGTACACGATAGAAATTACCAAGGTCAATAGCATTTGCGCATTCTTCATTTGTCAAAAGAGTTTCGTACATCTTTTCACCGTGACGAATACCAATAACTTTGATATTCTCTTTATCACCGCCGAACAATTCGCAAACTGCTTCCGCTTGCGTTTGAATGGTACAAGCAGGCGCTTTTTGAACGAGAATATCTCCACTTTCACCATGCTCGAACGCAAACAATACAAGATCTACCGCTTCTTCCAAGGACATGATAAATCTCGTCATCGTAGGATCTGTAATAGTGATGGGTTTCCCCGCGCGGATTTGATCAATCCAAAGAGGAATTACACTACCGCGGGAGCACATTACATTGCCGTAGCGAGTACAACAAATTTTCGTCTTTTCAGGGGATACCGTACGGGATTTCGCTACGATAACCTTTTCCATCATTGCCTTGCTTGTCCCCATTGCATTTACGGGATAAGCCGCCTTATCCGTCGAAAGGCAAACAATGTTTTTAACGCCTGCTTCAATGGCCGCAGTCAACACGTTTTCCGTACCGAGGACGTTCGTTTTTACCGCTTCAATAGGGAAAAATTCGCAAGAAGGCACTTGTTTTAACGCCGCCGCATGGAATATGTAATCAACCCCGTGCATAGCATTTTTAACGCTTGCGATATCACGAACGTCACCAATATAAAATTTGATTTTTTCGGCAACTTCGGGCATTTTCGCCTGGAATTCATGACGCATATCGTCCTGTTTCTTTTCATCGCGCGAAAAGATACGGATTTCGCCGATATCCGTTTCCAAAAATCTATTAAGTACAGCATTTCCAAACGAACCTGTACCACCAGTAATTAATAATGTTTTATTTTTAAAAAGCGACATTTAACTCTCCTCCCGATATAATTTTTTATCCCAATTAATTCCCTGTTTCACGACTTTTGCCGGTATACCCGCAATAATACAATTATCTTCCTCTATTCGCCTCGTAACAATTGAGCCATAAGAAACCACACAATTATCGCCTGTCCCCGCTCCCTTTAAAAGGGTAACATTCGCTCCTATCCAAACATGATGCCCAACAATAATATCCTGCGCAAAATTAATTCTTTCCCCGTTTTGATTCAAAATTGTATGAGAATCGGTTGTTCGACAGTGAATATCCGCTGAAGTTAGACAATCGTTGCCAAAAGAAATAGTTTTTCCTTCACATATACTAAAGTGATTTCGCAAACTAAAGATACACCGTTCCCCTATTGATAAGCAATTCCCATCAAAATCCATACAAATACCACATTGTTCTAAATAACTCTTTGCTCCAATCGTAATACAATTATTGGAACCGCTAATAACGATCTTACATCTAACTAACTTGGCCCCATCCTTAATTTCAATAATGTTGTTCTTGCCCACAATTTTTATCTTACATTTGTATAGCAATCCTCTATTTATAATTTGATTCCCGCCTCGTCCTCGAATAGACGTAAACACGGCAATTTTTAAATTTTTCTTAACCCAAGAAATTAAACTCATTTCCTCTCCTTAACTCATCTACCTACTATCATAACTTATTTTCTCAGTGCAAAAGCGCCAAAAGGAATTCTTTACAATATTTAGGATGCAACGCCTTTATAATAAACACCCCATTCTCTCTCATATCCTTAATAAAAAAGAGAATCACTACATTTGAAACAACTTGCGTTACTAATGTTGCAACAGCTGCCCCAACAATTCCTCCCATTGGTATTAATAATATATTCAACCCTATATTAACAAAAGCGCCGCCAAAAGTTAAGTATTTTTCATATTTTTGTTTCTTTTCCGCGACACACCAAACACTACGAGCTACCCCCAAAAACGAGAATAATGTCGACCAAACAGCGACACGCAAGACGGGTATTGCATGCAAATAATCTTGTCCATAAAGAATATCTATAATCAGGTTCGCCCCAAGACACATGCACGCACACACAATAAAGGACGCATAAATAATTACACTATATAGACAAATAATTTTCTTTTTATATTCTTCTAAATCAATTTCCCTCGTTTGTATAATTATGGGGCGAGAACTGTCAATTAACGCTGATAGCACAAATGTCCATAATGTTGAAATTGTTACCGCCGCTGTATAAAGCCCCACTTCTGCATTATCAAAGAACCAACCAAGCATTAACTTATCGGTTTGAGCGTAAAGAACTGCCCCAAAGGCGGAAAATATATAATGGTAACCATTTTTAAATAATTCTTTTGCTGTTGTTAATTTAAACGAACATCTTTGCCCTGTCCGCTTAGTGAAATAAAATAAATAAAAAACCGCTTGCAAGATAAAATCAAAGCTAATGGAAAAAGCAAACCAAACAACACTTTTGCCGGTCGCCAGTAGCCAAATCTTATACCCTGACGTTAAAAGATATGCCACAAGCTGAATAATAACAGAAACCTTAGAATTAAGTTCCGATTGACACCAATAATTAAACAGCTCACTCCATTGAAAGAAAATTGAAACACACTGTAGTACTGTTACTACAAGCAAGACGCCATCATTTGGATGAATACAATAAACCCAGACAAAAATAAATATAGAAGAAACAAGCGAGCCCAACAACCTCAAAACAATAGATGAACCTAAAATTTCCCCTTTTTTATTTGGACTTTTAATCAATTCATTCACTAATATGCTAGATAATCCCAATGTATAAATGGGGGTAAAAAAAGCAATATATGAGCCAGTATAATTAATCAAACCATAATCACTTGGACCCAAATAGCGGGCCGTCAGCATACCGATAACCAAGCTGACAAGCATTTGCAAAACTTTTCCCAGTATAATCCATATGGAATTTTTTGCAACGCTTATACCAGTTTTCATAAACCCTTAATTCCCCCAAAATAATTTTTTAACTTTTCTTTTGAATTGATACACGATATTGCACCAATACTTCGGTCGCCTAGCCGTAGGGAACCCCATCATTTTAAATACTTCTTCATTTTTTGGAACATCTCCGACCCGCAAAATATGCCTATACAAACGTACAAATGCATTATTTTTTTCATTGGGGACATGCACAACACGCAATGCTAATGCGTGGTCTGTAAAACATTGGTAATACAAGTCCGTAGTCCAATAACGACGAATATACGGGGCCGCATCGGCAATCTTATCAGGATATTTCTCCGCTGCACAAAATGTAATAAATTCATCGCCAAAACTCGTTTTAAAATCTTTTTCTTGCAATAAATTATAGACTTTTTGGCATTCTTGAAGAAATTTTTGCATTTGTTGCTTATTTCCAGCTATAAACTCCCCTCCATAAACGGTAGGAATTGCATCACTTTTATATAGTTGTGAATACTCCTCTAAACGACGACGGTACGCATCTAAATCATATGAATGTTGCACATTATATAACACCAATCTATCCTTCATTAAAGTAAAGCAAGGTTCTAAGCTATCAATAGAATATGTATCAACATCCAAACTGACAATGCTTTCGTAGGAGGATTTTTCCGCAAAATATTGTAATGCGCACAACTTATAAAAAGCAAGGCTCCATTTATAATCAGCTGGAAACACAAAATCACTATACTCCACGTAAATTGATAAAATATTATATTTATCAAAAAAAGCCACAAATTCTTCAGGAATGGTTTTTAAGTTATGAACAAAGGCAACATCACAATCAGGATTATGCTTTTTCGCTGTAAAACAACAAACACAAGCGTTTTGCAAATAGATTTGTAACGAGTTTGCTTGCCCTGATAAATTTTCCGAGCCTTTAAACCCTTCCTTTGATGCAAACGCACAATAAATCAATCTTTTACCCATGGTGTTAGCCCTTCTTCTTATATAACATAGAGCGAATTTTACATTCTAACCAACGAAATGGATAATTCCAGATAGTTGCAGTCATCAAGCCTTCTTTTTTGAATACATAACGATTATCCACCAAAATCTCCTTCGGGTGCTTCAACGGAAATTCCAACTCATAACGCGTAATATTGAACACTTTTTGCGTAGCGCGTGGCAACAATTTAATGTCTACTGCCCCATGCGTACTTTCCCCTATTACCCCAATATTGCTAATCATATTTTTACAAGGAAAAATACTAATCCCACCGGTCAATAAGCGAGTAGAAGAAACTAATGTTTCATAATACTCTTTTCCTGATTTTTGATGCTCACGAGCCTTTTTCAAATACAGTTCGAAAGAAACTCGATCACTCTTCATTGTTTTAGATTCCAAAAAGTTCTTGCTCATGATTTTAATCTTTTCGGGATCATCTAAGAAAGAATATTTCGTATCCCATAAGTCAACAAATCTCTTCCATGTAGCCCACCCCCAAATCGAAGTCGCTGCTGCAAAAAAGTAGTCCGTTTCCTTTTTATAAGGACAATATTTCCCCAAATGATTCATGCCACAAACAGTAACGATCTTCTCATCATCCTTGTATTTTTCCAACATCTCCTTGCAATATGAGAAAAAGGACACAGATGGAACATCATCATCCTCTAAAATGACTCCTGCTTCTACATGATCAAAAAACCAACGAATTGCCAAATATTCCGAGGGATCACAACCAAAGTTTTTTGTTTGATACAAACGATGAACTTCACACTCCCAATCAATTGCACCTTCAACCACTTCCCGACATTTCGCAACATTCTCATCATCATCTTCACGACCAACCCTAGCGCCATCTTGATAAAGAAAAAGTTGGCTTGGACGCGCTTCACGAACCCTTTCAATAACCTTTGCTACCATATTCGGCCTATTAAAAAATATAATTAACACTGGTATATCTACTTTGTTTTGCATATCAATTACCGCCCTTAAAATATTTCATTAGCAATTGCTTTATTTTTCTAATCAAACGATAAGAAACACTTTTTTTTGTACAATCATTTACATTTCTTGATACTGTTTTTTTGTTAACATCTTCAAAAAATTTTTTTCGCCTTGTATGCGGTTTTGAGGATTGCAACATCATTGGATTGCTTTCAGCTGCCAGCCGAGCATCTACTTCACAAGAATCAATCTCATACATTTCTTTTACTGCGTGAAACAACTCTTTCCCTTTTTTCGAATAAACAAAGAGCAACGATGTTCCTTGATTATCATCGTATTCCGGCAAAAAATCTTGAACTCGCCAAAAATCCCCCAAAGTAATATCGGCTACACGTTCCAACCCTTTATAACGGCAATTATGGCAACTCTCCCTTAAATACAAATGGTCCAAAAAACCACGCATATATAAATTATCACCAACTTTCTCACTCAAGTCTTTTTCCTCGCCTTGAATTAACACAGAAAATTCCTTCCATCCAAACGTCTTATCACGAAAGGAGACACCTCTCACCACCATATTTTGTTCCAAAAGGTACTTTTCCCAAACCATCGGCGACGGCACCCCATGACAAATCAAATCTACGGTATACAACTTTTCTCTTAAAGGCGTTGGTATATAGTTTACAAGTCCCGCCACTTCGCACGGCGTCCCTGAAAACAAAACCGTTCTTCCACCCTGTAAATAATCTTTCACTGAACGAAAAACATCTTTTTTATCACTTTGTACATATTTAGAGCCCAATAACTGCACGAGCTCTCTTTCGTTTTCAACCGCGGAATGATATACAAAGGCGCCATCTTCTGACATTTTTACACCAACAACAACGCCGCCTTTTTTTAATACCGCTTGCGCAAAACACCAAAACAATCCACCTGAAGAGCTTTGACGACGAATCGCACCATTTTGCTCACGGCAAATCGCTGCATAAGCTTTTACATTTTTCTCCTCACCCGTGTCATTTTCCGCCGTGTGCGGACAAGCCTTTACACAAGCATTGCATCCCACGCATACCGCCTCATCTATTACGGGAAATAGAAACCCCTCTACATTCCTTTGCATTGAAATACAATGCAAGGGGCAAGCGGCAAAGCATGCTGAACATCCACAGCACTCCTCTTTCCTGCATAACATATTTATAGCTCCTCTAACGCACTCTTCAAAAACTCTATGCCGTGCGTTTTAATCTCCTGAATTTTCTCCTCCACATTACCCCAATCAATTGATTCTTTAATCAAAGAAGAAAGCTTTTCCTTGTTAAACTTATCCACAATTCGATCTTCTAATCCAACTGAACGTAATAACGTAGTTAACCGATCATTCATTCCATTTCCTTCCTGAACAATCGCTATAAAAGGGCGATGAAATATCAATGAAAATGCTACTGCATGGAAGGAATTAGTCACAACCATTTCCGCCTCGAAAATTGCATTAAGCCATTCCTCAACAGAAAAAGATTCCACAGCAAAATACATATCTCCAAATGCCGATATTATGTATTTAGAAATCCGCTCACTCTCCTCACACGGCTGATGCAACATATACTTAAAGACCCCGTTCACTTCCTTCCCAGACGAAGCTCGCATATTTCCCCAATCCCCGCTAGAAATCAAAAATACTGGGTCACATACCAAAGTTGCGAAAAACCCTATTTCTTGTAGCATCTTAACCGCACTACCTTCACGAACGCTTATTTTGTCAAAATCCTTAATAGCCTTAGTAACAACCGCGGCCGTTGTAGGATCAAAACTCATCATTCCGAAGCTCGCTGCGTAAGAAATTTTCCTAGCATTAGCAGGAACAAAATCCAAATAATATGCTAAAGTCACTCCTCCCTCACCTTGTAAGGTAAAATAGGAATTCCAAATTTGATCACTCCCGCAAATATATGTGGTGCTCTCCCATTCGTCTGCAAGCAATTCGTTATGCGTTGAATAGATCCTAGTTAAGTGAAGATATTTTTCGCGAAAATTCTTGATTGCCTTTTCTTTTTTCCATTCCTGGAAATTTGCCTTGTGTTTTTTTGGATTCGACAATAGGCATCGCCAAAAAGTTTTTTTTAACCTCTTGGGCACATAATTGATTATCTCCACTTCATATCCCTGAGACTCCAAATAATGCTGCAATGCGTAAGACTGTAATACAGCACCATAGTTTGTCGCCCAATGAAATGTCATCGTATATACTTTCACTTATTTATCCCCCGAAAATACAGTTTCAAGTAGACTTTGCAACTCCCCAGCTAAGGCTTGTAAATTATTGACCGAGCTTGCTCGTATGTAATTTTTCTCAACCTTATCAACGGCATTCTGCGAGAACATCTCATCAATCCTCCTCGCAAGCATCCGAGCATTACCCTTTTTAAACGTCCAACCGTTCGTTTCATCTAAAAATTCTCGTGTATTCTCAAAATCAGTAACAACCACTGGCTTTTTCGCAATCCCCGCCTCGTAAATAGGACGAGCTTGATGGGCTTGAACACTCGGAAAAACCACTATATCACAAGCCGTAAAATACTCCTCAACGCAGTCAGTCGCAGGACGGAATATCACTCTATCTCGTAACTTTTTATGTTTAATTAACCGTTTAATTTTATATTCAAGGTTCTTATTTAAAAGGATTTTTACAATATATTTAAAACGGTCTTTAAATGAAGCAAGCTCTAAAGGCTTATACTGCAAAAATACCAGCTTGGCATCTTTCACCCATTTCATCGCATGTATTGCCGTCAATGGACCCTTTAATTGTGAAGCCCCCCCTAAGTACAAAATAAGGTTGTCCTCTTGAGGCAGCAAAAGCTTTTCACGGCACTCCGCTTTGGTCAAAGATTGATATGCCACAATGTCCACTTTGTCCGTAATCCGCACATATTTCCCATGTCCCGCAGGCGTTTTGTTGAGATCATAGAAAGACAAAAACGCAATCCCATCAAAATAAGCTGAAAGTTGTTTTTTTATCCATGCAGTGCGAATCCCAAACATTCCATGCGCATAAGTTTCACGGTGAAAACAAATTGTTTTTTTTCCTAATCCTTTCGCCACTTTGCCAACCCAAAAAAGAGTCAATGAATTAACAGCAACACAACAAGGATTTTCCTCCTCAATTACCTTGGCAAGTTTTACTTTGGCTCTACTCACCTGATAACAGTTCTGAAAATTTCGCCTTGAAAAACAATACATATTACTTCCATTAAAATGCATATACGGAACAACGGCATCGGAATAAATTACCCTAATTCCCATTGCTTTTATCTTTGCATCAAGATCCCCTTCAATGGGTGGAAGACATACAACTATTTCATTTTTTGTGCGATCGATGCTTTGTAAAATATGCAAGAATGAAAGACCCGCCCCGACAGGACTATTATAATGATGAAAAAATAGAATTTTCCGCATAATTTATTCCTCCCCGCCTTTTATCCACACTTCTATAAAAGGAACCAAAAGGAAAATTGGTAAAACCTGTTGTGTATAGAGCGCAGGATCGAGGACTGCAATCGTCAAATATACAACTGTAACGACAAATAATAGTTTCTTGCCAAGATTCGTCGAAAGACCTTTAGCAATATCTTTAAATAAGAATGTGAAGAATGTCACAAGAGAGCTAAATCCAATGATACCAAATCTACCAAGTAAATCGGCCACCTCCGAATGAGAACCTATCTTCACATTAGGATTCGTAAACGACCCAAAAATAGGATATTGAAAAAATGCTTCTATCGACCAACCAATTCTAGCCCAACGACCTTCTTTACCAGCCAATGTGCCAACACTCTCGCCATAGCGAATAATATACCCAATTTGATACATCTTCTCTTGGAAAATATCAGAATAATTAATTGTTTTAGAGTATTGCATAATATTTTCGCCAATACTTTCCCTAAAAATAAAACAAATAGCCATCAAGGTCACTATTAGAATAGCCGACACATTACTCTTTTTATAAATAATCAACGCAAGTGCTGCAACCAACAAAACGATTGCTGTTGCATACGTAGCCATAATAATAAAGACTACACAGCTTGCAAGCGCTAACGTCGTCAATATTTTCCCTCGTTTAGTTAGTATCGTCATTAAATAAGCCAAGACAATAAACACCAATAATCCACCGTAGGCCGTATCAAACCCACCGATCGCCCTTAAAGTATCTGCGCTTCCCTCATCATACCTACCCGTTGCCGCCAATCTACTCAACATTGGATCCTCGACCAATTTAAAAATTGAGTATATAAAGGTAAAGACAAACCCTATTAATGTAATTAGGAAAAAGATTTTTTGTTTTTCTTTAGGTAAACGTTTTAAATATAAATATATAAAAAATAAAACAACAAGAATGTACGCATTAAAAGCCTGCGTATCAAATAGCCCTTTATTTGATAACAAGCAGGAAATAATAACTTCAAGCGTATATATAATTAACGCACATAATGCACAAAGTTCCGTTTCCGTTATATTCCTCATAAAAAAGAACAACAATATAATAAGCGCAACAGCGTACGCCATAATAAACCCGATTGTTAATAAAGGAATATTAGTCAAGGCCACACAGGACAATCTTGCAACAATTAGCCCCGCTAATAGCGCTAACACGCCTCCTTTCATTTGCGTTTTCTTAGTGTTTTGATTCAGCATTCTTACTTTCCTATAATAAAATCCACTATTTTCTTTGCTTGTACATTCCAAATACGCTTTTCACATACAAAATCATATGCTCTCTCTGTTATTTCGCGAAGTTCAGTTTCTTCTTTCTTTGCAATCATACTAATCGATTCAGCAATATCTTCCGCAGTATCTGTTTCCGTAAAAAACAGTTTGTCCATATATTCTTCACTGTAGCCATTTAGTCTCGTTGTTAAAACTGGAGTTCCGCTCAGCATATATTCAAAGGTTTTTGAAGGAAAAGTCACCTTTGCGATTAAATCATCTACCTTTCGAGGATTAATAAGCAACCACGCTTCGCGTTGTTTTTGCATAACCTCTTGGTTGGATACTTTTCCGCGGTAATACACATTTGAATGTGTTTTCGCAAACTCTTCCACCTCTTTTTCCAAATATCCACCACCATAAATATCCAGGGAAATTTCCTTATCTACAAGCAATTCCATCGCTTTTAAGAGGTTAAGAATTCCGTTATATTCCGTCAAAGCCCCACAAAACAAAACATTTTTTTTTGCACTCGACTGAAATTTATATGGACGAAGTTCAGTCTCATCTAAGCCGCCATCCACAACGATGTACGGTTTGCCTTCTAAATAGGTATTTGCAACATATTGATTAAGCACGATAAAATTCTCACAGGCTGAAATACTTTCCCAAGTCGAATGATCGAATTTATCTCTAAACCATTTTGAAATCCCACAACGATTCGTTTTATCATCAATAGGCAAATCCGCCAACAGGCAAACTGTCTTAGATTGTGGAAATTTCTTTTTCAGCTTTCGCATAGGGATTCCAACTTGTGGAAATGCATTAAACCCAAACATTACGGCAGTAGGGTTCTTCTTAAGAATTCTTCGAGCCTCACGATACATCGCATTGATTTGCGAAACTTGCTTTAAAACAGGAATGTTGCAGTACGAAATTTTTGTTTGTCTAACACCGTCCAACAAAATAGCGTTTTCCCTTTTTTGCCCAAGCTTTCGTTCCTTCGGAAACGCCGCCATCGGAGAGATCGTTAAGCATTCAATATCAAATTTCCCAGTGGCAGAAAGTGCCTTTAAGATATTCCATTGCATCTTATTCCCCGCAATAGAAATCCCTGAATATTTATCCGCCTCTTCAGGCAACACCAAATACCCTAAAAAAATCAGTTTTTGCATTCCGTAAATATCTCCACATGTCGCTTTGCCATTTTCTCAAGCGTATATTCGCGTATTTTTGTTAAAGCACAATTCCCCATAGTTTCAATCATCTCTTCACTCTCTATGAGCAACTTTATTTTCTCAGCCAACCCTTGACTTTCTCCTACTGGAACAATAAACCCGCTTTTCCCATCTTTCAACATTTCTAAAGCTGCAATACAACGATTTGTAGATATAATAGGTAAGCCCTGAGCCATCGCCTCATTAATTACTAAGCCCCAAATATCTTCTCTAGTAGGGTGAACAAAAATATCTGCTGCTTGATAATATCGTTTTAATTCATCCTTCTTTTTAAATTCAATAAAATGAATATTCTCTGCTCCATATTCTTGTTGCAAATCCAAATACTCTTGAGGAGCTTTTCCACCAATAATATAACACCCACACTCACGCAACGAAGAATCCCCCATTGCTTGAATCAATAAATCATATCCTTTTCGAGGTATAAACTGTCCAACGGCAAGAATCACTTTCTTTTCCATAATCCCTAATTCTTGTCTTATATTCAATTTTTCCTCCTTGGAAAGGGCTTTTTCAAGAATATCTTTTTCAGATACTGAAGAAAATGGATAACGAACAATTTTCTCCTTTGAAGCACCGTACATTAAATAATAACTATCATGTTCATCCGCAGTAGAAAAATATAATTCAGCATTAGAAATCAAACATTTTTTTACTTTTTCTTTTATTCCTTTTCCATTTTTAGCAAACGCTCCATCTCCCTCGATGGTATATGGAATGCCTTTTCTTTGCATATACCAAATAGCCCACATTCCCGTCAAACTAGCAAAATTTGTGACTACTATATAATCGTATTTACCTTTTATAAGATATTTTTTGACTGAGGGGCAAAAAGCTTCCGCCACGCCTATATTTTTACCTTTAAGAAAAATGGCTTTATAGCTTTCAATTTGAAAATTTTTCCAACTTACATCACGTTCGGACGATGCCCCTCGTTCAAAAAGCACCGTTAAATCGCAATCTTTCCCCAACTCATTAAAGAAGTTAACCCTATATGGTGATGGAATGTTGGTTAGCCATAATACTTTCATCATGCACACTTCCTTTATAATTCAAAAACGACTCGATAACCCGTATTCTCTACACTTTGCTGATACTTATCCATAGCATATTGCTTTGCCTTGTGTTTCCATATTTCAAGCTCTTCACTCGGCATAACACCAAGTTCGTGAATCGCATCAGTAAAATCCTTTTTGTCATCTAGAGGCAACACATAACCCACCTGCTGTTTCTGCAAGTCCAACCAAGGAGTTTGGTCGCTAATGATGGGAATACATCCACCCGCCAAAGCTTCATAAATGACGTGTCCGTAATTTTCCCCCAGTGTGGGAAACAAGAAAAAGTCATAACCCGAAAAAATCTCTACAACCTTTTCAGGAACCGCTTCCCCCTTGTACCCCCAGATTACATTAGAAGGCAACTCATGCAAAGCCTTTTGACAGCGTTCCCAGTAAGCAACATCTTCCACGATACCGTAAATATCAAAAAACACTTCCTGTTGAACATTTTTCAATACTTCAATCGCGTACAACAAATTTTTCATTTCGCAAATACGCGAAAGAAAAACCCCGTAAAGAATCTCTTTTTTCTCTTTTCGCAAGCTCAAATCAACTTTCCTTGGCAAATCTTCCGCAATGTAACAAATCGCATTCTTACCGATATGCCATTGTATATCCTGTTTTTCCAACTCTGAAGTTGCCGACCAAACCACTTTTTTAAAGAACCCAAAAAATTTACAAACACCAAAAAACAACTTCTTTTTCCACGATTTAATCGCAATGGCACCTTTAGAAAATGTCCCCATTGCTGCAACTACAAGCGGTTGTTTGATTTTCCCTAAACGTTTCAAAATCATAGATTTATAAGCGTAATCATCATACGGACCACAACAATAGATAACATCTGCATCTTTTGTTAAATTTCGAATAGTAGAGAACGTAAAACCGCCAGGCTTTAAGTACCACACTTCCGCATTTCCTACATAATTCGGTGCGTCGTATTTAATATTCGGATAAGCTGTTGTATCCCCATGATCCCTATCATTCGTGATAATTTTGAAATGATATTCAGTTCCCAAACAATCGCAAATATTTACGACCGTTCTCAAGGGGCCACCATCTTTAAAGCCAGGTAGATACCGTCCACAAAGTATAGCTATCGTTCTCACGTGATTCTTCTCCCACCTCTATTATTACCCTTCGATTATGCTGACTTATTTGCAGTCCCTTTGTTTTTTGATTTTATTTTAAAAATAGTTTTTACCAAAGTTTTACACAAAAAATCTACCGCTAATCCCACGACAAAAAATGCTGCACATGATCCTATATAGTGCACAATGAACCAAGGAGATTGATAATAATCTCCACAGTGAAGAATTTGATCATAAACCACAGCGCGCATATACGGATTATCGTTGATTAGATATACCGCAAATACATGTGGCGCAAATCTCGAAAAAATGCCTTTCCCCTCCGATTTTATCGATAAAAAGAATATAAAAATCATACATGAAGCAATAACAATAAATGGAGAGTTATAATCGGTTATTATCCTATTTCTATCACCAGTCACCAAAAGCCATCCAAGATTAATTCCCGCACCAACACCAATAGATGCAACTGTAATTAGAAATGCTTTTATTTTTGAAAGACTAAAATTCGTTCTTTTAATCCAATATCCCAACATTACCATAAATACTGCATGAACAATGCCATATCCGTTTTCTCCAATTGCATTATGAAAAAACATCGGTTGCAAACTGTCAAAAAGAAAAATAACTATAATTAAAATATTAAGTTGTTTATTCGTGCAATTTTCAAATAAAATATTTAAAAAAGGCAGTAATAACATTAAAAATAGATATATACTTGCAAACCAATATTGATTTGTAACGATTGGAAAAAAAGACTTTATTAAATTTTTGTCAAAAGCAATATATCCGCGTAAAAGTAAAATCGCAGGAATAATGACGGAATAAAATAAAACTTTTCCCCAAAATGCAGTCATTTTTTTCCATCTAAACCCCTTATTTAACTGTAAAAAATAACCGCTGATTAAATAAAAAATATTAACAGAAACTTGTGAAACAATACCTAAAAAAGCAGCAATATAAAAATTAAAATCGGAAATTGTTGTGTTATTAGCCACTCCTCCCCATCCTATGTAATGAACGGTTAAAACACCCCACATCGCAATAAAACGAAGTAAATCTATATTTCCAAACCGTGTTTTATTATTTCCCATTTTTAGTCCTCATCTCATGTATTTTCGCATCAACAAGAAACCGATACCAATACGCCTGTAAAAAAGCAAAAATCTTACCTTCTTTTCCGTCTAAAAAACCAAGTCTAAAATAATATCTATACCAGTAATACAAATGGGCTCTCATTCCCATCGGCAATTTATAATAAATTTTAAATTTTATAAAGCGTTTAAATCTCGCCCCCTTATTTAACGAAGTTCTTTCTTGCGCATTCTCTCTATCCAAATAATCCAAAACTTCTCTTTCTGAATATTTATTATGCTTATCAATCCATTCGTACAAACTTTTAAAATCTTGATGCAAACAATCAGATTTCATTTCGACACTTCTGCCCTCGGTTAAGGTCATATGTTCATCCATATTTCGAACTTCAATCTTTGCCTTGCCGTTTTTAAAAACCCTCAATACTTTAATAGGATAAATCCCACCGTGACGCAAAGATTTGCCCATAAAGTTTACTTCAAAGCGGACGATGATACCATTCACGTCATCAGTTTCATGTTGCGTTGTTAAGTTTTCAAGCTCAACTGCAGACTTTTCCGTCAAGCGTTCATCCGCATCAATTCTAAATACCCATTTTGTGGCTATATTCGCATTTTCTAAAGCATAAACAAATTGAGTAGAATAATTCACCCATTTGTTTTGTAAAACTTCTGCGCCAAGCTCTTTAGCAATCTCTACTGTTTTATCCGTACTAAAACTATCCACCACGACAATTCTTTTTACGATAGGCCGTATCGAACGGATACATTCTTCAATATTTTTTTCCTCGTTTAATGTTAAAATAATCGCCGTAATATCTGCCATTATTCTTCTCCTAAATACTTGTCCATTTCATCCATAAGGATTTCTTTCTTGAAATGCTTATCGAAATAGTGTTTTGCATTCATCCCCAGGCGATTTATATCCTCCTTGTTCAACAATTGAACCACCGCCTCTTTCAACGCCTCTGCCGCTCCAATTTTCACGCAAACCCCACAATCCGCATCTTGAATAATTCGTTCAGTCTCACCTATTGCTGAAGCAATAATCGGCATACCGCACGCCATATAAGATTGCAATTTAGCTGGAATCGTTTTCGCAAACAATTCGTTGTCCATAAAAGAAACAAACGCTACTTGACAAGAACATAAATATTTTGGTATCTCTTCCGCTAGTTTGCGAGGAATTAAAACGAACATATCTTCAACCTCATGGGTTTGAATTTCTTCGAGTAGTTTATCTTTTTCTCGCCCATCACCCACAATTACGAATTTAACGTTTTTATTTTCCCCTTTTAACAATTTCGCCGCTACAGGCAATATATTCAACCCTTGCGCTTGACCTATATTTCCCGTGAAAATTATCTTAAAAGCTTGATCACTCATAAGCTCATCCACCCGACTTTCCGTTGGCTGATAAAATTCTTCTGCGTATTGCGGCCAATATTTTACTTTTTCCTTATTATCAAAAACTCTTTTTTGAATTTCCGTCACAAAGCTCTCCGACGTCGCAAAAATAAGATCGCACCTCTTATAAATTTTATTTACCATTCTCGAAATCGGATTAATGATAATCTTACTATGTATCCCCGTCACAATCTCCACATTCTCAGGCCACAAGTCCTGTACGTACAAGTAATGGGGAATCTTTCTGCGCTTCGCATACCAACACCCTACCAAAACCTGGGTCATTGGGGAAACTTCGTAACTGAACACTATATCTGCTTTTACTTTTGTAAATATCTTCCAAAAAAAACCAGATATTACAAACGAGAGATAGTTCAATATTAATCGTATCCCCCCTTTACCGCGCGGAAGCAGGGGAATGCGGATAATGTCTATCCCATTCCAAGTTTCTCTTCTTTTATCTTTCTTTTTATAACCCTTGTAAATCTTTCCTTCGGGATAATTTGGAAGTCCCGTTAAAACTGTAACTTTATAACCACGTTTCACCCACTCCTGGCACATATCATTAATTCGAAATGGTTCCGGATAAAAATATTGACTTACAACAAGTATATGTCTTTTACTCATTTTTCTGTTTCCCTAATAGAATCCATTAAGCTAACCTTTTGATAATTTTCTTTATACTGACTAATAGCTTGCTCATATACCAAACTACCAAATGCTTTATTAACTAATCCAGTAAAGATTCCTAAGATTTTTAACATCCACGTAAATCCTTTGATAAGGCGAACCTTCTTACCATGAACTTCTCCTATCATCTTTACTAGTTCGGATGTATTAGCATATTCCGTATTTTGTGGGAAAAAGATTCCGTTTTCATCGTTGGCGACCATCAACCGCACAAACTCCAACAAATTCTCTATATAAAGCATCGAGCGTTCATTTTTTACATACGGGAATATTGGTAATTTCTTGGCAAATTTAGCCAACATAGGATAATTCCCCTTGCTTTCTTTCCCATATATCATCGGAGGTCGCAAAATCACCACTTTAAATGTATCGTCTGCCAAAGGCAAAATTCCATTTTCCGCTTGAACCTTGCTATCCCCATAACAATTTGCAGGGGAAGTAGGCGTTTCTTTCGTTATAATTTTCTCTTTTCCAAGAGGCGCACTATTCCCATAAACAATTGCCGAGCTCATAAAGATAAATTGCTTTACCCCTTCTGCTTTTGCTTTTTTTGCCGTTTCTATTGTCAAATCCGTATTAACAGCATAATACAATTTTTCTTTTTCTTTGCTGATTTTTCCGTTATCTGAATGTGCAATTCCTGCCACATGATACACGACGTCATATTCGGAAAAATCTCTTTCACGCCAACTACCGTCAATCATATCAATCGTATCTACTTGATATTCATCGGCATACTGTTGCATATATTTCTCAAAAGATGTTCCTATGTAGCTATTGGCACCCGTTATTAAAATCTTCTTCATTATTCTTTATCCTCAGCAACAATTTCGCCGTCCATTTCTTGGGTATTCGCTTGTTGTTTCTTCATTTCACCCGTGCCGCCTTCCACGACACCGTCGCTTTTGAGAACGGAGAAAATCGTCCCCCAAAAGCATTTCCAGTCCATAGCAAAACCTTTAAATTTGCCTGCATTCAGTTTTTCCGCGTACTCACCATCTAATTTTGCTTTTACGGGAATTTCCAATTCGTCACGGCCATTGATTTGTGCCCAACCCGTTAATCCAGGCTTCACGTCGTTTGCACCGTATTTATCACGTTCCGCAATTAAATCATCTTGATTCCAAAGCGCAGGACGAGGTCCGATAATAGACATTTGCCCCACAAAAATATTAAATATTTGCGGAAGCTCATCTAATGAAGTCTTACGTAAAAAACCGCCAACCTTTGTAATCCACTTTTTAGGATCGGCAAGCTCGTGCGTGGGTGCATCATGTGGGGTGTCCGTTCGCATAGTACGGAACTTCAAAATCATAAACGTCTTCTTATGGTTACCTACTCTTTTTTGCTTGAAAAAAACAGGACCTTTACTATCGCATTTAATCACTACCGCAATGATTAACATCGGGAATAACAATACTAAAATAGCAAAAAAAGATAAAGCTATGTCAAAAAATCTCTTAACAACTTTTTTATACATAAATTATGCCACCCACACTGTACTATTTGAAATAAAAT
>JAZQWZ010000076.1:0-5068 GCA_045632625.1 Candidatus Scatosoma sp.
ATGACAAACCGCATTTTATCAAATATATTTTTTATTAAGCGCTTAACTTTGCTTGACTTTTACACGCGCGCACATTATTATATATAGAGTATAGAATTATGCGCGGAGCTACGCTTATGTTATTTGGAAAGTTTCTCAATAAATATTATCTTCGATATTTGCACTTTTTCTTGCTGGGGTTGATTGCTCTGGTTGCCGTGGACTATGCGCAACTGGAAATACCGCATTTGTATAATTATTTAATCAACGGTATTAACACGGGCTTTGTGGAAATTGACGGACAAGCCGTGGCGTTTGATTTTTCTTTCGTGCTGGATAAAATTTGCGAGCCGATGATGTGGATTATCGCTGTTATGATTATCGGGAGATTTTCGTGGCGCATATGTTTCTTCGGCGCCGGTATTCGCGTGGAAACGGATTTGCGGTTGCGTATGTTCGACCACTCGAAAAATTTATCGCAACAATATTATCAAGTGAACAAAGTGGGCGATTTGATGGCTCTGTACACCAACGATATCGATACCGTGCAGGAATGTGTGGGCTGGGGTACGATGATGCTCGCTGACGCCGTGTTCCTCGGGGGCATGTCCCTTTTGAAAATGGCGACAATGGACGGTATGCTTACTTTGCTTTCGCTTATCCCTATGGTGCTTTTGTTGGTTGCGTCGTTAATTGTAGGCAGTTTCATGACGAAAAAATGGGACGCGCGCCAACAGGCGTATTCCGATTTATCCGATTTCTCGCAAGAGAATTTTTCGGGGATTGCCGTTATCAAGGCGTTCGTGAAAGAAAGCAAGGAGCTTTGGGCGTTTAAAAAACTCAATCAGGACAACGAAAAGGCGAACGTGGAATACACCAAAATTTCCACCGTATTCCGTATTTGCGTTACCTTGTTCGTGGAATCGGTTATTTGCATTATTTTGGGCTACGGCGGGTATCTTGTTTGGAAAAAGACACTCAACGCCGGCGAGCTGATGGAATTTATCGGGTATTTTAGCTCTATCGTTTGGCCGGTTATGGCAATTTCCGAGTTGATTGAAATGACTTCCAAAGGCAGAGCGTCGCTCAAGCGTATCGGCGGACTGTTGGAAGCCAAACAGGACGTATTTGATAAAGAAGGCGCAACGCAAATACAAAACGTACAAGGTAAAATCGAGTTTAGAAATTTGAATTTCCAACACGCTACGGCTGGCTTTGAAACCCTGCACAACGTTTCGTTTACCATTAACGCAGGCGAAAACGTTGGCTTGATCGGGAAAACAGGCTCGGGTAAAACGACGCTTGTCGATTTGATTTTGCGTAATTATAACGTGCCTGATAATAGCTTGTTTATCGACGATACGGACGTGAACGACGTGACCATCCGTTCGCTGCGCAATTTCATCGCGTACGTGCCGCAGGATAATTTCCTGTTTAGTGATACTATCGAAAACAATATCGCTTTTGCTGTGGATAACGCAAGTGAGGCGGACGTACAACGTGCGGCGGAACTTGCTGCCGTAGCCGATAATATCGAAGAGTTTCCTGAACGCTATCAAACGGTACTGGGCGAACGAGGCGTTACCGTTTCAGGCGGACAAAAACAGCGTATTTCCATTGCGCGCGCCTTAATGGTAAACGCGCCGATTTTGATTTTAGACGACTCGCTTTCCGCTGTCGATACCAAAACCGAACGCACACTTTTGGATAATTTGAAAAAGGAACGCGGTGGCAAAACTACCATTTTGATTGCGCACCGTATTTCCACCATCGAGCAAATGGATAAGGTATTGTTTATCGACGATGGGCAAGTGGTTGCGGTTGGTACGCACGAAGAACTGTTGGCTAGCTGCCCTGCTTACGCGACGATGGCTGAGTTGCAAAAATTAGAGGAGGAAAAATAAGATGATTTGGAAAAATTATTATCCTCTAATTATTATGGGCGGAATTTTAGGTATTTTTGCAATTATTTTTATGCTTGCCTACTCCACCATTAAAAACAACAAGGAAGAAATCGGGTTTGATAGAAACATTTCCGACAAGGAAATCATCAAGCGTTTGCTTGCGTATGCAAAACCGCACTGGAAATCCTTTGTGTTCGTACTTGTTTTGATGCTGTTTTCTATCTCTTACGATATCATATCCCCCCTATTAATCGGAAAAATTCAAGGGATTATCAAAGCGGAATTTTTACTCAAAGATTTGTTCGTGATGATAGCCGTGTACGCAAGTATTTTGGTTGTTACGCTGATTTCTTCGTACGCACAGGCGATTATTTTGCAAAAGGTTGGACAAAAAATTGTTTCCAACATTCGTATGGATTTGTTTGAGCACATAGAACAATTATCGCACGAACAGCTTAACCATATCCCCGTTGGGAAATTAGTAACGCGCGTTACCAACGACACCAACGGCGTTTCGATGATGTTCACCAACATTATCGTCAACCTTATCAAAAACTGTTTCGTCGTTATCGGCGTACTCGCGGCGATGCTTTGCCTGAACTATATTTTGACGTTCATGGTGCTTTGCTTCGTACCGTTTATCGTCTTTTTTACGATTATTTTTAGAAAGTTCTCGCGCAGGGCGTACCGCCGTGTTAAAGACAACACTACCGATATCAATACGTTCCTTTCGGAAAATCTTTCGGGGATTAAAATTACGCAATTTTTTAACCGCGAGGATAAAAAGCTGAGCGAATTTAAGGCGAAAAACGATAAACTGGGGAAATCCAAAAAACAACAAATTTTCGTGTTCGGGATTTTCCGTCCGCTCGTATATATGCTGTATATCGTGTCGGTATTAAGCTTGTTCTTAATCGGCGCGAAAGGCGTACTGGACGGCAAAGCTATTTTGGGTCAAGTGATGACCAGCGAAATTATCGTTGCGTTCTATATGTATATCTCCAAGTTCTTTAACCCTATCCAAGGGCTTGCGGAACAGTTCAACTGGCTGCAAGCGGCGTTTGCTTCAGCGGAAAAGATATTTACCATTATGGATATGCAGCCTACCGTTATCGATGAGCCGGACGCGATTGAGCTTGTCGACGTGCAAGGCAAAATTGAGTTCAAAAACGTTTGGTTTGCCTATGAAAACGAAGACTGGATTTTAAAAGACGTTTCCTTTACTATCCCCGCGAAACACACGGTTGCATTCGTTGGTTCGACGGGTTCGGGGAAAACCACCATTCTTTCGCTCATTTGCCGTAACTACGATATTCAAAAAGGCGAAATTTTCATTGACGATATCAATATCAAGCACATCAAAATTTCGTCGCTCCGTAAACATTTTGGGCAAATGCTGCAAGACGTATTCCTTTTCTCCGGCACTATCCGCGATAATTTGTTGTTGCGCGAAGAAAACGTTAGCGATGACGAGCTGTGGGAAGCGTGTCAATACGTCAATGCCGATAAGTTTATTTCTAAACTGGACAAGGGCTTGGATTATAAAATTTTGGAACGCGGCAACAACTTCTCCGCAGGGCAAAGACAGCTTTTGTCGTTTGCGCGTACGATTATCCATAAACCTACCGTGATGATTTTGGACGAAGCAACGGCGAATATCGATACCGAAACGGAAGTGCTTATCCAAGACTCTCTTGAAAAAATGATGAATATCGGCACGATGCTTATCGTTGCACACCGCCTTTCCACCATTCAACACGCCGACAATATTATCGTGCTTTCACATGGCGAAATTATCGAACAGGGCAACCATTTCGAGCTGTTGAAAAAGAAAGGCAAATACCACCATTTATACACCTTACAGCATCAAAAAGAACAACTGATGAAGGAAAGCGTATAAATAACGTAAACAAAAAATTTGGGCTACGCAAAGCTGCGTAGCCCATTTGTTTTATCCTTTTATTATCGTTTAACGAATATCGTTTGCATATACGGGGAATTTATCGCAAAGTGCTTTTACCGCCGCCTTTACTTCGTCGAAGCAAGCTTCCTTTTCCTGGATTACGCGTACAACCAAACGAGCAACTTCGCGGCATTCTTCTTCCTTAAAGCCGCGCGTCGTAACCGCAGGCGTACCTACACGCAAACCGCTGGTGATGAACGGCGACGCCGTTTCAAAAGGAATGGTGTTTTTGTTTGCCGTGATATGCACTTCGTCAAGCATATGTTCCAAATCCTTACCGGTAACGCCCGTTTCACGCAAATCGAGCAACATCAAGTGATTGTCCGTGCCGCCCGATACCAAACGAATACCGTTCTTTTGGAATTCGTCCGCCATCGCTTGTGCGTTAAGAATAATTTGTCTTTGATACGCCTTAAATTCGGGGGAAAGCGCTTCCTTAAACGCCACCGCTTTTGCCGCTACGATATGCATGAGCGGACCGCCCTGCGTACCGGGGAATACCGCTTTATCGATTTGTTTTGCATACGCTTCCTTGCACATAATAACGCCGCCGCGAGGACCGCGCAAGGTTTTGTGCGTCGTGGTCGTTACGAAATCGGCATAAGGCACGGGGGAAGGATGTTCGCCCGCTACGACAAGACCTGCAATGTGCGCGATATCTACCATCATGTACGCGCCTACTTTGTCGCAAATTTCTCTAATGCGTTTGAAATCCAAAACGCGGGGATATGCGCTTGCGCCCGATACAATCATCTTGGGCTTGCATTCCAACGCGATTTTTTCCATTTCGTCGTAATCGATGGTTTCCGTTTCCTTGGATACGCCGTAGGAAACGAATTTGAAATAGCTACCCGATACGTTTACGGGCGAGCCGTGCGTCAAGTGTCCGCCGTGGGACAAATCCATACCCATTACCGTATCGCCGGGTTTGAGCATAGCGAAATATACCGCCGTGTTTGCCTGCGCGCCGCTGTGCGGTTGCACGTTGCAATGGTCGCAGCCAAAAAGCTGTTTCAAACGTTCTCTTGCTAAATTTTCAGCAACGTCAACGTATTGACAACCACCGTAATAACGCTTGGAAGGCAAACCTTCCGCATATTTATTCGTCAAATGCGAACCTGCCGCTGCAAGAACCGCAGGGGACACTACGTTTTCACTGGCAATTAATTCGATGTTTTCGCGTTGACGGCGCAATTCGTCCGCCATAGCCGCGTACACTTCG
>JAZQWZ010000077.1:0-3000 GCA_045632625.1 Candidatus Scatosoma sp.
GGTGTCGCAGGGCATAGCGTATTCGTTAAAGGGGTCGCTGATAGCAACGCCGATTCGTTTGTCGCCTATATCAAAGGCAATGGCTCTTTTTTGTATCATACCCCTATTATAACACAAAAACCGCCGTGCGTAAACCGTTTCCGGGGCTAAAAAAATGCTTTTTTTGCGCAAAGGTGAAACTTATAGGCCTTATTTTTAATAAAAAATAACAAAATTTCTCAAAAAAAGTATAAAAAAGCGAAAAAGGCGTGCAAAATAGCTTGCAATGGTTTGTCCTTTATGCTAAAATAATATAGCTAAAAATTCACACTCGCTTACTATGCGCAATCCGTGCTTGTAAAATCTTTCAATGCAAGCGTCGTTGCGGGCCAACATAGGGCGGGGAGGTAAAACGGAGGAATGAATTATGGCAGTTATCAGCATGAAGCAGCTCTTAGAAGCAGGTGTTCACTTTGGTCACCAAACGAGAAAGTGGAACCCCAAAATGAAGAAGTACATCTTCGCAGCAAGAAACGACATTCACATCATCGACTTGCAAGTTACCGCACAACTTATTGAAGAAGCGTACACGTTCGTTTGCGACAGCGTAAAAGCAGGCAAGTCCGTGCTTTTCGTTGGTACGAAGAAACAAGCGCAAGACGCAATCAAAGAAGAAGCGGAAAGATGCGGTCAATACTACGTGAACTCCCGTTGGCTTGGCGGTTGCCTTACCAACTTCAAAACGATGAGAAGCCGCGTAGAAAGATTGGAAAAGCTGGAAGCTATGGAAGCGAATGGCGATTTCGACTTGTTGCCCAAGAAAGAAGTTATGCTTCTTAAAAAGGAAATGGAAAAATTGCAAACCAACCTTGGCGGTATCAAAACGATGAAGTCTATGCCCGGCGTTATGTTCGTAGTAGACCCCCACAACGAAGACATCGCAATCAAGGAAGCGAAAAAGCTCGGTATCAAAATCGTAGCAATCACGGACACCAACTGTGATCCCGACGAAGTTGACTACGTAATCCCCGGTAACGACGACGCTATCCGCGCAATCAAATTGATCGCGTCCGTAATGGCTAACGCAGTTATCGAAGCAAACCAAGGCGAAGAAGCAGTGGTTGCTGTAGAAGAAACGGCTCCTACTTCCATCGAAGAAGTAGTTGCAGCGGAAGAAAACGCATAAGCGTAATCGAGCAAAGAGAAAATAACAAGGAGAAATAGAATTATGGCATTTACCGGTAAAGACGTAATGGCGCTCCGCGAAAGAACGGGCGCAGGTATTATGGATTGCAAAAAGGCATTGACGGACGCTGACGGCGATATGAACAAAGCGGCTGACCTTTTGAGAGAAAGAGGCATCGCTAAGGCTGAAAAGAAAGCTTCCCGTATCGCAGCGGAAGGTATCGTTGCTTGCTATATCGAAGGCAACGTAGGCGTTATGGTTGAATTGAACTGCGAAACCGACTTCGTTGCAAAGAACCCTCAATTCTTGGAAACGGCTACCGAAGTTGCAAAAGTAGTTGCAAACGAAAACCCTGCATCGGTTGAAGCGCTTTTGGAATGCGCTTGCAACGGTGCTACGGTTGCAGATTTCTTGAAGAGCAAAATCGCTATCATCGGCGAAAAGATTGCTGTTAGAAGATTTGAACGCTTCGTATCGAACGGTTTCTTGAAGAGCTATATTCATCTTGGCGGTAAGCTTGGCGTATTGATTGACGCTTGCGGCGAAGGCGAAGCAGCTCAGGAAGCAGCGCACGACGTTACGCTTCAAATCGCGTTCACGAAACCTGCATACCTTTGCAAAGACGAAGTTCCCGCAGACGTAGTTGCACACGAAAAAGAAGTGCTTATCGCGCAAATCAAAAACGATGAAAAGCTTGCGAACAAGCCCGCGCAAGTGATCGAAAAGATGGTAGAAGGCAGAATTAAGAAATTCTACGAAGAAAGCTGCTTGTTGGAACAAGCGTTCATCAAAGACGATTCCAAGAAAGTTGCTGACCTTTTGAAAGCAGCAGGCGCAAGCGTAAATAAATTCGCGTTCTACGTAATGGGCGAAGGCCTTGAAAAGAAGAGCGAAGATTTGAGCGAAGAAGTTGCAAAGCAAGTTGCTGCAATGCAAAAATAATTTCGTTTTAGCGTAAACTTTTACCGCGCGTGCGTACGTACGCGCGGTCATTTTGTATAATACTGCACAATAACGACAATAAAACAAGGAAAACGATTATGGCAACGGTTGAATTTACCGACAAAGTGAAAATCTTAATCAAAGCAGGCGACGGCGGCGACGGTATGAACTCGTTCAAGGCGTTCAAGGGCAAACCTGCGTGCGGTCCCGACGGCGGCGACGGCGGCAAGGGCGGCGACGTGTATTTCGTGGGCGACAAGGATATGAACGACTTGTTTCCTTTCCGTTTTAATTCGCGCTATTTAGCGGAAGACGGCGAAGTGGGCGGCACCAACAAATGCTTTGGGAAAAGCGGCAAGGACGTGTTTATCAAGGTGCCTTTGGGTACGCTCGTCCGCGACGAAGAAACAGGCAAGCTCATTTGCGACGTGTTTGAAGACGGACAAAAAGTGCTTGTAGCACGCGGCGGCAACGGCGGTAAAGGCAACGTGCGTTTTACTACGGCTCGCAGACACGCGCCTAATTTTGCACAAAAAGGCGAAAAGGTAAAATCGCACTACGTCATTTTGGAAATGAAAGTGATTGCCGACGTCGGCTTCGTCGGTTTTCCCAACGTGGGGAAGAGTACCTTGCTTTCCAAAATTTCCGCAGCGAAACCCAAAATTGCAAATTACCATTTCACTACGCTTTCCCCCAACTTGGGCGTAGTGCGCTATTATGAAAAATCTTTCGTGGCGGCGGATATTCCCGGTCTTATCGAAGGTGCGGCACAGGGCGCAGGGCTTGGTCACGATTTCTTACGCCACATCGAACGTACGCGCATGCTTTGCCACGTGTTGGATATTTCCGGCTGCGAAGGCCGCGATCCCATCGAGGATTTCAAGAAAATCAAC
>JAZQWZ010000078.1:0-3634 GCA_045632625.1 Candidatus Scatosoma sp.
GCGCGTTTTCGTTATAATATATCGTGAGCGCATTATGTGCGCATTGTGCGCGTATGCGTATATACTCATGTGAAGGATGATTTATGAGAATTTCACAAAACTGGCAAGATTATTCTATCATCGCCACCGGCGATGGGTATAAGCTGGAACGCTGGAAGGACGTGTATTTGCTCCGTCCCGACCCCCAAGTGATTTGGCCGGCGCAAACGGATTTGTTTGCGTACCCTAAACTCAATGCCTATTACAAGCGCAGTGAAAAGGGCGGCGGCGGTTGGAAAATTTTAAAACCTTTCCCCGACGAATGGAATATTGCCTACGAAAAGCTTTCCTTGCAATTTAAAATTAAACCTATGGGGTTTAAACATACAGGTTTATTCCCTGAACAGGCGGTCAACTGGGAGCGTATGTCAGGGCTTATTCAAAACGCGGGCAGGCCTATCAAAGTGCTTAACTTGTTTGCCTACACGGGCGGCGCGTCAGTGGCGTGCGCCAAGGCAGGTGCGCAAGTAACGCACGTGGACGCCGCGAAAGGTATGGTGGAGCGCGCGGGCGAAAACGCTCGTCTTTGCGGTATTGAAAGCGGTATTCGTTATATCATCGACGATTGTTTGAAATTCGTGCAAAGGGAAATTCGCCGCGGCAATAAATACGATGCCATCATTATGGATCCGCCTTCTTACGGACGCGGCCCGAACGGCGAGATGTGGAAGATTGAAAACGATTTATATAAATTCGTAGATTTATGCACGCAGGTGCTTAGCGACAATCCGTTATTTGTGCTTATCAACAGCTACACAACGGGTTTGCAACCGATGGTGCTGAAAAATATTTTACAGCTTACGATGCGTAATTTTGTCGGCACGGTCGATGCATACGAAGTAGGGATAAAAACCGAGGAAGGTATTTCTCTTCCTTGCGGTGCGGGAGGTATGTTTATTCATGACGCAACTTGACAAGCAAACAAACGAACAAACGGCTTTGCCGTTCAAAATTTTATACGAGGATAATCACATTATCGTCGTTTTGAAAGAACAAATGACGGCTTGTTGTCCCGACGAAAGCAAGGACGACAACGTGTTTGACCAAATCAAACGCTACATTAAAACGGCGTATGATAAACCCGGTAACGTGTATTTAGGGCTTGTACACCGTTTGGACAGACCTACGGGCGGCGTAATGGTCTACGCAAAAACGAGTAAGGCGGCGGCGCGTTTGACTAGCGGCTTGCAAAACGGTGATTTTGAGAAAAAATATCTTACCGTACTTTGCGGCGAACCGTCTACGCAACGCGGTACGCTCATCAACTATTTGCGTAAAAACACCGTCAACAATATGGTGTATATTTGTACGCCGAGTGAAGAGGGCGCAAAGTATGCGGAGCTGGATTATAAAGTAGTGCAAACGGTCGGCAAATACACGCTGACGGAAGTGCGCTTGCACACGGGCAGAACGCATCAAATCCGCGTGCAAATGGCAGGCATTTCTCATCCCGTATTTGGTGATATGCGCTACGGCGGCGCGTTAGCGCAAAAGGGCAAGCTTGCACTTTGGGCGTATTCGTTAAGCTTTTCGCACCCCATAACCAAGGAACGCTTGAAATTTATTGCGTATCCGCCTGAAACGGAAGCGCCTTGGAAAGCGTTTGATATGGAAAAAGCCATTGAAATCGTGTAAAAAGGGTGTAATTTATAATTATTCATAATTATTTATTAAAAATCGGTAAAATTCCTTAAAATGCAATTGACAAATTGCGTGATAAGGTGTAAAATAGTAAGGTATGAAAGTCTACAAAACTGTGAGGCAATTTTTCATGAAAGGTAAAAAAATTAAAGCAATTTATTTAACGCTCGCTTTCGCTCTCGTATCCGCAGGGCTTGGGGGCGCGCTTTTGGCTAAAAATGTAACGGCGGATGAAGCTGCAAAATATTCGCTTAGCGATTTATTCGTAGACACGAACGCTTCGATTGACGCAAAAACCGTTGGTACGGATAGCGTTACGACGTTCACGTTGAAGGAAGCTGCGAACAATGACGGTAAAGTGCAAATGAAGAATTCCGTTGCGTTGAAATGGTTCGCAGAAGAAGGCGAAGAAAACGCAAAGGTAGTAAACGAGAAATATTTCTCCACGACGTTTGCTTTGAGTGACCTCGGTGCGTCCACCGTTTCCTTTACGATGCAAGCGCAATCTGCTTGGGCTGTAAAAGATAGCAGATCGGAAAACTCTGTGAAATTTGCAAAAGTAAGCGATACGCTGTCGGTTTCCGTAAACGGCGGCACGGCTAAGACGATTGATAATTACACGGCGGGGGACAAGCTCACCTTATCGTTTGGCGCAGGTACGGAAGACGGTGAATTCTTCGTATATTTGAACGGAACTAAATTAAATGATTCCTTTACCAACATCGGCGCAAACTTTGCCGAATACACGGTTGGTAAACAATATCCTTTCGCGTTCAGTGCGGACATTCCTGCACCCGCGGCAGGTGCAACGGCGCAAGACGTGCTCGTATATCTTTACGATATCAACGGACAGCAATTCAATGCCTTGGAAGATGCCAAGGTAGTGGATAATGCAGCACCTGTTTTGGTTGTTAACGAAGATATCAACAGTTTCTTGCTCGGTGCGGCATTCTCGCTGGATTACACGGTAATCGACGTATTGAAAACGAAAAACTTGACCAAGGATTTGGAATATTATCAATATAATCCTAACGTTTTAGCGACGGATGAAGCGTATGAGAAATTTAAAGATTTGTCCACGGCAATTTACTTCTTGGAAACGACAGCTTACGTAAAAGATAATGCTTATGTAGCCAAAGGCACGGAAGGCGCAACGACGACTACCGTTTTCGCTAAGGATAAAAACGAATACGTTTCCATTAAGCTGAATGCAGGCGACGGTTCTAAATATGCGGATTACGATTTGGCTTGGTATGCAAAGGCTGAAGCCAAAGAAACGAAAGGCAACCTTACCTATATCAAGGTAAACAAATCGGCTACGGGTGCAACGTATAATTTGGTAACGGCAACGAAGGCACAAAATCAAGGCGAAAAAAATAGCAACGTAACCGTATCTAATTTCAAAGCTCAATGCGATAAGTTTAGCGATCAATTGCAAAACGTGGCAAATAAAACGGCTATCGGTCAACAATTTAAGTTCCCTTCGATGAAGTGGTTGTTTGAAGATGACAATGGTTATAGAAACTTGAAATTTACCGTTGCTTATAAAACGGAAAACGGTAAAACGAGTACGGCGCCCGGGCTTTCCTACAACAGCGTTCAATTTGAAATTGAAGAAGAAGGTATGTACCAAGTACGCGTATTCGCTGTGGACAAAGCCGGCAATGCAATGAAGTATTACGATGAAGACGGCGAACTTGTTGACGTTACGACCAGCAACGTTTGGGACATTGAAAACTTGCCTACGTTTACGTTTGAAATTCAAAATCAACCCTTGACGGTGAAAGATCCTACGTCGACAACGGGTAAACGTGAAACGAAAACGTTGGACCAAACGTATACGTTGCCTAGCTTTACGATAGAGGGTGCGAAAGACGTTAATAAAGCGTACAAGCTCTACAAAGTAGATTTGACCAAGTATGTAACGTCCGAAGCTGGCAAGGCGAGCGGTAAA
>JAZQWZ010000079.1:0-1822 GCA_045632625.1 Candidatus Scatosoma sp.
GCGATGTGTACAACACCCGTACCGTCGGAAAGCGTAACGTACGTATCACAGGTTACGAAATGTGCTTTTTCGCGGTATTTGAAAATTTCTTTGCCGAACGGATACAAAGGCTCGTATTCGGTATACTCGTATTCCTTACCCTTCTTAACGGAAAGCACTTTGTAGCCTTCTTCGCCAAGCACCGATTTAAGCAAGCCTTCCGCTAAAACGTATTTTTCACCGCTTTCGTCCATTTGCACCATTACGTAGTCGTATTCAGGATGCATACAAAGCGCAACGTTAGACGGCAACGTCCAAGGCGTCGTGGTCCAAGCCAAAATGAAGGTATTTTCCTCGCCCTTGACTGCAAATTTCACAAACGCCGTCGTTTGCTTGACGTCTTTATAGCCCTGTGCTACTTCGTGCGAAGAAAGCGCCGTTCCGCAACGGGGGCAATACGGCACAATTTTGTGACCTTTATACAACAAGCCCTTTTTGTGGATTTCTTTGAGCGCCCACCATTCCGATTCGATATAATTATCGTGATAAGTTACGTAAGGGTTGTCCATATCGCACCAGTACCCTACGCGGTCGGACATTTGTTTCCATTCGTTGGTATATTGCCAAACGGATTGTTTGCATTGTTTAATAAATGGTTCAATCCCATAGCTTTCAATACCCGTTTTGCTTTCCAAACCAAGTTTTTTCTCTACTTCGAGTTCCACGGGAAGACCATGCGTGTCCCAGCCCGCTTTTCTCAAAACGTGCTTGCCTTTCATCGTTTGGTAACGGGGCACGATATCTTTCATAACACGCGTTAAAATGTGCCCGATATGCGGCTTACCGTTTGCCGTGGGCGGACCGTCGTAGAAGGAAAATTCTTCTCCCGCTTCTCGCGTTTGCATACTTTCTTCAAACACTTTGTTTTCGTTCCAGTATTCGACGATTTTCTTTTCTCTTTCGACGAAATTGAGCGAAGTGTCTACTTTTTTATACATTCCCATATCTTTTCTCCTTTTTCAAGGTTTTTTACTAAAAAAATAACCCCGTCGTGTTTCGGAAAAAACACAACGGAGTTTACTTCCGTGTTTTATCAACCACCGAACCATCATTCGTTGCAATGTATAACGGGTTGCAAATCCGTATTTGACTACTTGTTGCCTTTCGCCAAATCAGCTGATAAGGTGATATCTTTTACGCGCCCCCTCTTCCTTTCACCGTTAGCGGAATTTCTCTGTGCGGTTAAACGTAAAAGCGTTGTCCTTTTTTAACGCCTTTGTATTGAATTTTCATCTATTATACTATTATTTTCTTGATTTGTAAAGCAAATTTTATATCAAATATATAAAACGTGTTTTTTATTTACCTTTAAAAACCGTTGACCTTGCCATCAAGGAGTAACGCGGTTGATATCGCGGGGGAACATGGTCGCTTCGCGCACGTTCTTCGCACCAAGCAAGTGCATAGTCAAACGTTCCAAACCGATACCGAGCCCGCCGTGGGGAGGCGCACCGTATTTGTGGAGCATGAGATACGTTTCAAATTCTTCGGGGCTCATGCCAAGCTTTTGCATTTTTTCCACTTGCGCTTTATAATCGTGTACACGTTGACCGCCCGACGTGATTTCCAAGCCCCTAAACAGCAAGTCGAAAGAAAGCGTGTATTCGGGATCTTCGGGATCGTCCATGGTGTAGAAAGGACGCTTTTTGGACGGATAATGCGTGATGAAAATGAAATCGGAATTAAATTGCTTTTTCGCATACTTGCCAAGGATTTGTTCTTCTTCGGGGTCGAAATCCTTCATATCCGTGGGTTGGTTTTTGAATTTCTTCATAATAATTTC
>JAZQWZ010000080.1:0-2667 GCA_045632625.1 Candidatus Scatosoma sp.
GATTTATCGTCGCAAAGGAAGAGCGTACCGCCCAACAGTTCGTCCGCATCCACAAATCTACCCGTAGGCGTGCCGTTCAAAATTTTTGCCGAACGTGCCGTAGGCGTGCCGTCTTCGTTAAAGAGAAGTGCCTTATTTTGCGCCGATACCAAGAAGCCGGGGGCGATTGCATTGCAACGGATTCCCGTGCCCGCAAAGTGCGTTGAAAGCCATTGCGTAAAGTTGGAAATACCTGCCTTTGCCGCACTGTATGCAGGGATCTTCGTAAGGGGCGTGTACGCGTTCATGGAAGAAATATTCAAAATACAGCCCTTCTTTTTCGCTACCATATCCTTTGCAAAAACTTGCGTAGGAAGCAACGTGCCTTGGAAGTTGAGCTTGAACACAAAGTCAACACCGCTTGCGTCCAAATCGAAGAAGGATTTACCGCCTTCCTTGGCTTCGTGTTGATATTCGTTATCCGTCGTTGCCCTGGGGTTATTACCGCCTGCACCGTTTACCAAAATATCGCAAGGACCAAGGTCTTTCAAAACCGCTTGGTGTACTTCTTCCAAGCTTGCAGGTTCTAATACGTTCGCTTTATACCCTTCGCAAACGTAGCCTTCCGCTTTGAGCTCCGCTGCCAACTTTTTAACGGCTTCTTCGTTTAAGTCAAGCGCGGCTACCTTTGCGCCGCTTTGTGCAAAAGCTCTTGCCATCGCACCGCAGATAAGTCCGCCTGCGCCCGTGACAACCACTACTTTTCCGCTGTAATCAATATTCAAAGGTAAATTCATTATTGTTTCACGCTCCTTATTTATCTAATTTATCAAGCATATCCCATACGCCAAGCATATACATGATGCCAAGCGCTCTATCATACAAGCCGTAACCAGGGCGCACTTTCCCCGGGCCTTCATCCCAAAGATGCCTACCATGGTCGGGACGAATGTATCCTGTAAAGCCACAATCATGGTATGCTTTCAAGATATCCAAGATACCCGTATCACCGTCGCAATCGCGATGGCTTGCTTCGGAAAAATCGCCGTTTTCAAAATGTTTCACGTTACGAATATGCGCAAAAGCAATTCTATCGCAATGCTTTCTTACAATATCCGCTACGTTATTTTCGGGGTTGGCATTCAAACTACCTGAGCAAAGCGTAAGGCAGTTATATTCGTCATCCACCATCTTCAAGAAACGGTCGATGCTGGGCTCGTCTACAAGCAAACGGGGCAAGCCAAAAATATCCCAAGGGGGATCGTCCATGTGGATTGCCATTTTGATGTCGCATTCCCGACAAGTAGGCATAATGGCTTCCAAGAAATATTGCAAATTTGCCCAAAGCTTTTCTTTATCCACATCGGCGTACGCTTTAAACAGTTCGTCAAGCTTTGCCATACGTTCGGGTTCCCAACCGGGGAAGGACATATTGTATTTTTCCGTGAAATCCAAGATATACTTCGCCATCGCGTTGTAATCGTCTTGAATCATATTCTTCTCATAGAAAAGCGCCGTGGAACCGTCGCCTACTTCGTGGAACAAATTACTTCTCGTCCAGTCGAAAATGGGCATAAAGTTATAGCAAATTACTTTTACGCCGAATTTAGACAAATTGCGAATAGTTTGCTTATAATTTTCGATATACATATCGCGCGTAGGCAAGCCGATTTTGATATCGTCGTGCACGTTTACCGATTCTACGACGTCGATATTAAAGCCGTACTTATCGCACTGTCTTTTCACTTCGGCAATTTCATGTTCTTGCCAAACTTCGCCGGGCATTTTATCGTGCAATGCCCAAACGATACCTTTTACGCCGGGGATTTGCTTAATATCCGACAATTTAATTTTGTCGTTGCCTTCCCCATACCAACGAAAGGTCATTTGCATAGCATTTTCTCCTTATTTTTGTAAATTTTTAGGTTTGCGGATACGGTTGAGCTGTTTATTCAACTTCAACAATTCTTCTTTGGTAAAGTTAACGTTCATCATGCCCATCATACTTGTCAAACGAAGCACGGTAAAGCCGCCCATCATTTGCATTAAGCCGTCGCCCGATTTCAAATCCACGTCAAAGCCGCCCGATTTCTTTTCGCCGTCTTTCTTGCCTGCGTTCATCTTTTTCTTGAGCTTTAAGCCCATCTTTACAAACCACAGCTTACCGCGGAAAGACTTCATAATATCGCCAAGCTTATCGTTGATCGAATATCTGCCCTCGGGTGCGTTGACATCAAACCAGTTGAGAATAGCGCCTTGTTCTTTCAAACGGTATTCTTCGTTGAACACGTCCACTTTACGGATTTTACCGCTGTCGGCAAGCTCGCCTGCTTTGGCTACAATTTCGCTTTCGCCTACGTTTTTAACGTCGAAATAGAAGAAGTGGTCTTCCGCCGCCACTTTACCGATGCTTTCGCCGTTTACAAACAGCTCTACTTCGGGTTGGTTGGAATATACCGTTACTTTCGTTACGTCTTCTACTCTATCGATATAGCGTTTACCGCAAAGGTGTACGAACGGTTCGTCGGAAAGCCATGCTTTATAGGCATAGAAAGCATCCTTTTTATATTTTCTATCCATCGTAACAAGACCTTTGTGGTTTTGACCGTTTTCGCCGCCTTCTGCACGTGCGTCTGCGCCAAAGTCGAACATATTCCAAACGTGCGTTGCCCACATATATTTACGCGA
>JAZQWZ010000081.1:0-2148 GCA_045632625.1 Candidatus Scatosoma sp.
TATCCAAAACCGCTTTCAAGTTAGCACCCATCGTGTGGTAGAAGCTTACCGTAACGGCACCGCCGTTGTACGCTTCTACGGGGCCCGTTCCAACACCGCCATTTCCGCCAGTTTGCAGTTTGTCCCCACAACGAGCACAAATGCCGTTTTCTCTATTATGCCCAAGCTTTTTTAAAAGTTCGACAAATTGTTGCGTGCCGCATTGTTCACATTCATTATACACAACGCCATCCACTGTGCAAGTGGGCTCTTCTACAATTTCTTCCCAAATATGCTCGCCTGTGGCAGGATACCCTTCTAATACGGTCACTCTATCACAATCGTTACATCTTTGCAGTTTGTAGCCCAACTGATTACACGTCGGTTCCACTACGTATACCGTAGCTACGGAATGTTTACAATCAACCAAATCCAACGAAGGATCATCTGGTCCAAAAATAATAGTGCTATTCCAAGCAGGGTCTGCCGTGTTACACGTTTCACAAATGCCGTTTTGATACTTGTGTTCCGTTTTTTCCGTTTTTTCACACTTTTCCATGCCGCAAAGCGAACACGTCTTTTTTAAAACGCCTTCGGAAATGCAGGAAGCTTGCAAAAACGTTTCTTCAACAAATTCGTGTGTGCACGGTTGGTTGCCGCTAGTCAAGCCTTCACAAGCCGTTAAGCCAAACGAAAAAATCATCGTAAAGCAAAGCAATAAAGCCAAAAGTTTTCTTTTCATTTGTTTTTATCTCCTAAAATACGTGGTATTTTTTTATCTTTTTACAAGCAGTTTTACGATAAAGCACTGCAACCGTTTGGGTAAAATGCCCAGCAAAGTCAAGCCCAAATGTCTGTGTTTCGTATACGTGTATTTGATGCGTTTTTTCGTCGCGATTTTGTACACAAACGAAGCAAATTTATCCGCAGGCATAGGCGTTCCCGTAAACTTTTCCACCAAACGGCAAAAATTTTTCGCTTCCGCATGGTATAAAACGGTATCTTCGCAAAGCTGTTTGGTCGATTGCGCCGAACCCTTGGCAAGCTCCGTAGCCACTGCACCCGGGCGCAGCGTGATTACCTTTTGCCCAAGCAAATTGAGTTCCTGTCTAAGCGACTGCGCATAGGCATCCAGCGCCGTTTTACTTACGCTGTAAATACCGTTGAACGGCAACGCGGCAAGGGGCGCCACTTCACTTGACGTTATCAAAATACGCCCGTCCTTTTTCAAAAGCTTATGAAAGGTTTTGTTAACGTTAATCGTGCCAAGCAAATTGATTTCCATTACACGCTTGATTTTTTGATAATCGCTTTCGATAAACGAGCCCATGGTATGCACGCCTGCAAAATTCAAAATACCGTCCAGCTCCACGCCCTGTTCTTGCAAGCTTTGACAAGCCGTTTGCAGTGCAGTTTCGTCGGTAATATCCGCGACAATGGGTATGCCGATTTGGCTTTCTTTGATATCCAACGCGTACACGGTATGCCCGTTTTGTAAAAAACGCGTTGTTACAGCGTTGCCGATACCCGCCGCCGCGCCCGTGATTAAAACGGTTAATTTTTTAGCTTTTGTTTTTTTCATACGCTTATTATAGCACTTTTTTTAGCTTTTCGCAAGCTTTTGTACGCAAAAAAACCGATGCGGTTTGCATCGGTTTTTTCATCTTACTTTTCTTCCAGCGTTAAATACGCGGTGGGGTCAACTACTTTACCTTCCTTGATAATTTCAAAATGCAAATGTGCACCGTCCTTATATTCGTTGCCGTTGGCTTCGGCTACGGTGGCAATCACTTGCCCTTTTTCTACTTTATCGCCTGCTTTCAAACCTTCTGCTTCCGTAACGAAACGGTATACCGATTTTAAACCGTTGCCGTGATCGATTACGATTTCCGTACCCAGCAGTAAATCGTCTTTATACACACGTTCTACCGTACCTGCTTCCACAGCGCATACGTTCGCACCCACTTCCGCCGCAAAATCCAAACCGCTATGCTCATAATAACAATTCAGCGTGGTATTATGATAAAAACCGTAGTCGTTGATAAGAGAAACGCTTTCCACAGGCATTACCATCCCTTCGGGCGTTACCACTACTTGTTGGTTGTCGTCGGGGTTGGGTTGATTACCCGTATTGTTATCCGCAGGGGGCGGCGTTACAATGGTATTTCC
>JAZQWZ010000082.1:0-5385 GCA_045632625.1 Candidatus Scatosoma sp.
ATGGTGGGCGTTGCGGTAATTTTGTCAATTTTGGCGTTGGCAATTAGCTCGGCGTTGGCGGCGTGGATGGTGAAGCCTATTGTGAATATGACGGAAAAAGCGCGGTTGTTCGCCGCAGGGGATTTCAACGTTCGATTTAGAGGTACGGCATACAGCAGGGAACTTTCCGAGTTGGCGTGGACGCTAGATTATGCGCGTGACGAGCTATCGAAAACGGACGAAATGCAAAAGCAGTTGATTGCCAACGTTTCTCACGATTTTAACACGCCGCTTACGATGGTAAAGGCGTATGCGTCCATGATTATGGAAATTTCGGGAGAGGTGAAGGAAAAGCGCGATAAACACGCGCAGGTTATTATCGACGAGGCGGATCGCTTGGCATCGCTGGTAACGGACGTGTTGGATTTGTCCAAACTGCGCTCTGGTATTCAAGAATTAAACGTAGATACGTTGAATATGAGCGTGTATTTGCGCGAGATTATAGAGCGGTTTGCTTATTTCCAAGACGAGCAAGGGTATGTGCTGGAAACGGACATCGACGATAACTTGTTTGCGGACGTGGACGAGCTGAAAATAGGACAAGTGCTGTATAATTTGATAGGGAATGCCGTGAATTATACAGGCGAAGATAAAACAGTATACGTTGCTTTGAAAAAACTGGACGAAAGCAGTTTCCGTTTCTCTGTACGGGATACCGGGAAGGGTATTGAGAAAGAAGAATTGGAAGCGATTTGGGATAGATATTATCGCTCGTCGGAGACGCATAAACGGCCTGTGCGCGGTACTGGGTTGGGACTTTCTATCGTAAAAGCCGTGCTTGTACGGCATGATTTGGAGTTCGGTGTGGAAAGCGAAGTGGGGAAAGGCAGTATGTTTTTTGTCGACTTCCCGATATCAACTGCAATGGAAGAAGTATAAAAATACAAAAGCATGGGTCAGGTATGCAAGCAAGAAAGAAAAGGGTAATGATAAAACAACGGTTTTCCGCCAAGCGCATTGCGCTGATGGCGGCGTTT
Source organism: Candidatus Scatosoma sp. (assembly GCA_045632625.1). GTDB lineage: Bacteria > Bacillota > Clostridia > Christensenellales > Borkfalkiaceae > Scatosoma. Next base: position 1,017 of record JAZQWZ010000082.1, read on the forward strand.
GTTGCGCTTGCGTATGCAGTGAGTTTGCTGGATTTTCCTATCTTCCCCGCCGTGCCTTTTTTAAAACTGGATTTTGGCAACGTGTTTATTTTATTAATCGCGTTTTTGCTGGGGCCAGTGGAAGGGGTGATTGTGTGCGCGTTGAAGGAAAGCCTGCGTATTTTGGGCAGTAGCTCGGGCGGTGTGGGCGAGCTTGCAAATATGCTGATGACTACTTCGTTTATTTTGTTGCCGTCCCTTGTTTATCAATGGAAAAAAGGGTTGAAGGTGGTAATTCCGTCGCTTGTGTTGGGGTGCTGTATCGGTACGGCAACGGCACTGGTGGTGAATAGGTTTATTACCTTTCCGTTGTATTTGAAGGACGCGGCGGCGTCGGTGTTTATGGAAGGCTTTTGGTTTATTTTAGCATTTAATTTGATTAAAACGGCGGCGGTGTCCGTGCTGACGCTGCTTTTATATAAACGGCTTTCTAATTTTTTGAAGTCAATCAAAATATAGGGCGGAGAGAAAAAAGGCTATGGCGAAATTGATATCCAAATCAAGCGAGCAAACGTTGGAGTTTGCCGAGCAATATGCAAAAACCTTGCGCCCCGGCGACGTGGTGATTTTAGACGGAGAAATGGGAGCAGGAAAAACGCTGTTTTCCAAGGGCGTGGCGATGGGACTCGGCATTGAGGAAGAAGTGACCAGCCCGACGTATGCGTATATGAATGATTATGACGGACGGCTGTTCCATTATGATTGTTACCGTATTGAAAGCGTGGAACAAGCGGAGCAGCTGGGGCTTGCGGATTATTTTGATATGGGCGGTATTTGTTTGGTGGAATGGGCGCAAAATATCGCGCCGCTTTTGCCGCGCGTAGTGAAACGCGTTATCATTAAAAAAATAAGTGAAAACGAGAGAGAGATAGAATATTGAAAAACTTTTTAGCGATAGATACAAGCAATGATTATATGAGCATCGTGGCGTGTAAGGACGGTGTGATGACGACGGCGTTTTTAGCCGATTGCGCGATGCAGCATTCGGTGAATTTGATGCTTACAGTGCAGGACGTTTTATCGCGCGCGCAGTTGACCGTGGCGGAGTGTGACTTTTTCGCGGCGGCGGTGGGCGCAGGCTCGTTTACGGGGATTCGTATCGGGATTTCGGCTGCGAAGGGGTTTGCTTTGGCAGTAGGGAAACCGACCTTGGGCGTAACTTCTTTCGACGTGATTGCATATAATACGATGAAGCAAGAAAGCGGAAAGATTTTGTGTTTAATCAATGCGTTACATGACGCGTATTACGCTTGCGGGTATCAAAACGGCGAAGTGTGCTATGCGCCTGCCTATTTGACGGAAGAAGAGGTGCTTGCGCTGGTTACGCAAGGGTATACCTTGTATGCCTGCGGAGATTTGCCGATTGCTAATAAGGCGGCGGTGCAGGTGGTTTCGCCTGTGGAAGGCTTACAAAAAGCTGTTTTGGCGCGTGCGAAACAAGGCGCTTTTGGCGATTTGGAAGCGTTGTACGTGAGAAAAAGCTCGGCGGAGATACAAAAATGCAAGTGAGCGTGCGTACGTTGACGGCGCAGGACGCACATCGCGTTGCGGAAATGGAAGCGGCGTGTTTTTCAGATGCGTGGGGGGTAGATAGCGTGTCTTCCACCATTGCGCGCAGGGATTTTTGCGGCGTGTGCGTGGAAGTGGACGGGGAGATGGTTGCGTATTTATTAGGCGGCGTTTTATTCGAGGATAGCGAAGTGTTGCGCGTTGCCGTACCGACTATGCATAGAAGGAAAGGATTTGGTGCGCTGACGTTAGATGAATTTTTATCGCGAGCAAAAGCGCAAGGCGCAACGCGCGTGTTTTTGGAAGTGCGCGCAGGGAATACGGCGGCGATCGGACTGTACCATTCGCGCGGGTTTGAAAAGACGAGAATAAGGGAAAAGTATTACGACGGCGTGGAAGACGCGGTGGAGATGTTGAAAACTTTATAAAGGGGGCGAAACGCAAACGGAGAAGAAAATTGACGGTGTGGCGTACGTACAAAAGGGAAAGGGAAAGCATTTGTTGCTTTTACACGGATACTTATCGTCGAAGGAAGCGTTTGCGGCGCAGATAGAGTATTTTTCAAAATTTTTCCGCGTGACGGCGATTGATTTTATCGGGTTTGGCAATAGCACGTCCTTAACGATGCCGTTTTCCGTGGGAGAGTATGCCAAGTGGCTGCAAGCCGTTATGGAGCAGTTGAAGCTACAAAAACCGCACGTAATTGCGCATTCGTTTGGGTGCAGGGTGGCGGTGAAAGCGGCAAGCGAAAATGCCGATTTGTTTGATAAAATCGTATTGACAGGGCCTGCCGGAATTATTGTCAACCGTGGGTTTAAATACAAGTGCAAGGTGCGGGTTTATCGGCTTGTCAAAAGATTTTTTCCGCGGTTTGCCGAGCGGCGGTTTGGGAGCAAGGAATATCGCTCGCTATCGCCGATTATGAAGGAAAGCTATAAAAAAATCGTTAATGAGGATTTGCGCGGATGCGCGCAAAAGGTGAAAAATCAAGTGCTGATCGTGCAGGGTGAAAGCGATGAGGTAACTACGCTGAAAGAAGCCAAGGTGTACGAAAGTGCGTTTGAAAACGGGAAACTGGTAAAGATGCAGGGCGGACATTTTGCGTTTGCGGAGCGGCCGCTTGTTTTTAATTTGGCGGTAGAGGAATTTTTGTATGGATGAGGTTTTGCAAAGAATAGCGGCGTGTTTGCTGTGTAGCACTACGTTTTGCTTAGCAAGCGTGAAAATTGCTGGTGCGATGCAACAAGCGGGATATAAAAGCGGTCGGTTTTTGACTTGGCTGTCGGCGAAAGAAAATATGCTATTTAACCGATTGTGCGTGCTAGCGTTGTGTTTGGCGTTGACCTGCGGTATTACGGCGCTTTGCTTTTCGTTTTTGGGCGTACGGGCGGCGCTTACAATTTCCGCTTTGCCGTTTATAGGGCTGATGATTTGCTATTTGGTAGCGGATAGAAAATACGCATTAAAAGTGCAAGTGCAATGGACTTCACGTTTGAAACGCTTGTTTGTTTTGTATGCGTTTTTGGTGGCGTGCGTCACCTATTTCTTTATTGCTTTGCTTGGCGTTTTGAGCAAGGCGAACGGTTCGTTTACCTATGCGTTGATTGCCTACGTGCCCTTTGCTTTGACAGTGATTTTGCTGCCGTTCTTGCTGGCGTTGGCGGCTGTGATGATCGCTCCGTTTGAGAATGCGCGAAACGCGAAATTTGTCAAACGCGCAGGGCAGGTATTAGACGAAAGCAAGATTATTCGCGTGGCGGTCGTGGGAAGCTACGGCAAAACGAGCGTGAAAAATATTTTGAAAACGATTTTAGATGAGAAATACAGTGTGGTGGCAACGCCGCAATCGTACAATACGCCGATGGGGATTGCGAAAACGGTATTATCCCCTGCGTTTGCGGATAAGCAGGTTTTGATAGCGGAAATGGGCGCGCGAAAGCAGGGCGACGTGCAGGAACTTGTCGATTTGGTAAAACCCGATTTTGCGGTGTTCACGGGGGTATGCGAACAGCATATGCTTTCGTTTGGCTCGGTGGAAAACGCGTTTGAAGAAAAGAGCGCGGTGGTGCGCGCGGAGGCGTTTTGCGTATGCGGCGAAAGCTTACAAGCACGCATGCAAGCGGCGTTTGAAGAAGATTTTTTGCGGGAAACCGTTGTATTTGCCGGCTTGAAAAACGTGGAAAATTTACAGCTTTTGCCTACCTGCACGAAGTTTACGCTGGTGCTTGGCGAAGAGCGTGTAGACGTGGAAACGACTTTGCTTGGGGAGCACGCAGCGGAAAATATTGCGCTTGCGGCGGTGCTGGCGTATGAGGCGTTGGGTGTGTCGGCGGAACAAATTGCGCGCGGCATTGCCAAGCTGCAACCTATCCCCCACCGTTTACAGCTTATGGAAAGCGGCGGCGCGTATATTTTAGACGACGCGTACAATAGCAATATCGTAGGCGCGAAACAGGCGCTTGACGCGTTGTCGAGATTTGAAAAGGGGAAATGCGTAGTAACCCCCGGGCTTGTGGAATGCGGTATTTTAGAACAACAGCTCAACGGCGAGTTAGGCGCGTATATCGCGAAGGTGCAGCCTGATAAAGTGATACTTGTGGGGCAAACGCTTGTGTGCGCGGTGAAGCGTGGATACGAGAGCGCAGGCGGAAACAAGGACGCGCTTGTGATTGCGAAAACACTTGACGATGCCAAGCCGCATATTGCCGAATTTTTAGGCGAAGGGGATTGCGTGCTGTTTTTGAACGATTTGCCCGACGTGTACTAAATACGAAAAACACAAAAGAATAAGAACGAGAAACACCAAAGCGGACGAATACGA
>JAZQWZ010000083.1:0-16045 GCA_045632625.1 Candidatus Scatosoma sp.
TATATCGTTTTAAAAAAGCGCAAAGGCGCGCTTTCGTCTATCACGATGCACGGACAAGGCAGCGAGAGTATTCCCCCCGAACAAAACAACGCGTTAAAGGCGGCGGAGTTGTTTTCCAAGCGGTTTAACGTAGACGGCGCATATATTACCGTGCATAAAAATATTCCTATCGGCGCAGGACTTGGCGGTTCGTCTGCGGACGTTGCTGGGGTGCTGAACGGTATGGCAAAGCTATACAAAATTGACGATAAAGCGGCGATAGAAAAACTTGCCGACGAGCTGGGCAGTGATACGCGATATATGTTGGAAGGCGGGTTTGCGCGTATGCAAGGCAGGGGCAATCAAGTGAAAAAATTGCCTATTTCCACAAAGCTGTATTTCCTGTTATTAACGCCTAAATCGTCCGTTTCATCGGGCGCGTGCTACAAGGAATACGATGCAAATCCCACGCCGAAAACGGTGGAAAACGCGACGGATGCTTTGATCGCTTGTTTAAAGGAAAATCGTGTAAACGATATGGGCAGGTATTTGACGAATCATTTATATTTGCCAGCTACGCGCTTAAATAAGGACGTGGAAAACGCTATGCAAACGGCGCTTTCGTTTTCGCCCATCGGCGCGGTAATGACGGGCAGCGGCAGCGGTGTTTTGGCGTTATTTGAGTATAAAGAGCTTTGCGAATGGGCAAAGAGCAGAGTAAAAGGAAAATTCCGCGCGGACGTAATTAAAACGATTGTTCCGAGCGAGAAAAAAGTATGGAAAAATCCGTTTGTACTTTCTAAGGAAGAAATGGAAAACGCAAACGAATAAATAGGAGAAAAAGATGGAAGAAAGAATTGTCGATGACGAATACGGACGCGGTGTAAAGCTTAAAAAGACGAAAGACGGCTACGTGGACGTAACGGATGCGGAATTAGAAGAAAACCAAGATTTGGAAGCGGAAGAAACAAGCGAAGAAGCATTGTTTGAATTTCCCTCTTTTGATACGGACGTGGATGACGAGGAGTTGGCTACGCTGACGCCTGAAGAAGCAATGGCGCTCAAAAAGCAACGCGAAGCGCAGGCAGCGGAACGTTTGGCGGAATATCAAAAATATTGCCAAGAAGGGGAACGGCAGTTAGAAGAAGGCAGTTTCCATGCCGCTGAATTGCAATTTGAAAAGGCACTTTGGCTAGACGACGAGCCTACGCAGGCTTCAGTGGGCTACTGGCGCGCGAAAACGGCGGATTTTTCCAACCCCGACGCACTTGCGGAAGAATATTTGTACGCAGGTTTTGATAATTTGGAAGCGGACGTTGGTTATAAAGCGGTGGATATTTTACGCGAACGGTATCAATCGGTATTTCAAAAACGTATGCAGGAGCTGGAAACGCAGGAACAACCTTTGGTTGAAAACGTGGAAAGCAAGCAAATTGCTCGCCGCGAAGTACTGAAAGAACGCTTGAAAATATCGGGGTTATACTCAGCGATAGCGGCGTTGCCTATGCTCGCTTGCTTGATTTTGACAATCGTATTTGCGGTGAAAATTCCCACGGTAAAGGAGAATACGTTTATTTTGCCTACGATTATTTGCGGCGCACTGTTTTTCGTTGGATTTATCGTATTTTTGATTGTATCGAATAAAATGTTTAACGTGTTGCGTATGCGTAAGGAAAACGAACGCATTTCATCCACGGAAGAAGGGCAGCGCCTTGTAGAAATTAGGGCGTACAAGGCTATTTATAAATATTTCTTGCTGGATACTACGCAAAACGCAGAGGAAGCATAAATTGCGTTATAAGCCTGCGCGAATAATGCGCGTATACACGCATAGACGAATAATGCGCGTATACACGCATAGATAAATTATAACAAAAAAAGTTAAAAAAACGGAGTAATTTTACTCCGTTTTTCATTTTTTGCGGAATTTTTGTTGCGTTTTCGCGCGCGTATGTGTTATAATAACAGGCGAAAGTAACAATTTTTAGGTGCTGTATGAAAAAATTATTACCGTATTTTAAGCCGTATAAATGGCAAAGCCTGTTAGGGCCGCTTTTTAAATTGTTGGAAGCGACCTTTGAATTGCTTGTGCCGATTATCGTAGGCTTGATTGTCGACCGCGGTTTGGGTGTGTTTGAAAACGGCGGCTATCCGTATGCAGACAAGCCGTATATCGTGAAAATGTGTTTGCTTTTGGCGGCGTTTGGTTTGTTTGGATTTTTATTTGCCGTAATTGCGCAATATTTTGCGGCAAAAACAGCTACGGGCGTATCGGCAGGTATTCGTTTTGCACTCTTTAAAAAACTACAATCGCTGTCCTATAAAGATATAGACAAAATGGGTACGGCGACGATGCTTACGCGTATGTCTGGGGATATCGATAAATTTCAATCGGGCGTAAACTTGACTTTGCGGTTATTTTTGCGTTCGCCCTTTATCGTATTCGGCGCGATGATTACCGGCTTTTTTATCGATCCGAAAAGTATCGGTGTGTTTGCGCTTGCCATTTTTGCGCTTGCGGTAGTCGTATTTGCCGTGATGGGGATTTGTATGCCCCTGTATAAAAAATCGCAAGCTAAGTTGGATGCGGTGGTGCTTTCTACGCGTGAAAATTTGACGGGTGCGCGTGTTTTGCGTGCGTTTTGCAGGGAAGAAAGTGAAAAAGAGCAATTTGCATATCGCAATGACGCCTTGACGAAAGAACGCAAGTTTGTCGGTGCGATAGCGGCTATCACCAACCCCTTGACCTTCGTATTAGTCAACGCGGCAATTATTTTGCTGTTATATACGGGCGCTATCCGTGTGGACGGCGGCGCGCTTTCCCAAGGCAGCGTAATTGCGCTGTATAACTTAATGGGACAAATTTTGATAGAGCTTATTAAGCTTGCCAACTTGATTGTAACGATTACCAAGGCGGCGGCGTGCGGCAGCCGTATCGAAGCGGTTTTGCAAATGCAACCGTCCTTGCAAATCGACGAAACGGCAGATCAAACGGTTGACGGAAATACGGACAAGGGAACGGGTATACCGTTTATCGTGTTTGATAACGTATCCGTGCAATATACGCAAAATGCCGAGCCTGCCATTGAAAATATTTCGTTCACCGCAGAGCGCGGACAAACGGTGGGGATTATCGGCGGTACGGGCAGCGGTAAAACGACGCTTATCAACGTGTTGCCGCATTTTTATGACGTTAGTGCGGGGCAGGTACGCGTCGACGGTAAAAACGTGCGTTTAAAAGATATGCAATTGTACCTGCGCGAGCGTATCGGTATCGTACCGCAAAAGGCGGTGTTGTTTAAAGGTACGCTCCGCGAAAATTTGCTTTGGGGCAAGGCGGACGCAACGGACGAAGAGCTTTGGAATGCCTTGCGTATAGCACAAGCGGATATGTTCGTGGCGGAAAAAGGCGGTTTGGATATCCAAGTAGCGCAGGGCGGTAAAAATTTCTCAGGCGGGCAAAAGCAACGCTTGACGATTGCGCGCGCTTTGGTACGCAATCCCGAAATTTTAATATTAGACGACAGCTCGTCTGCGCTTGATTACGCAACGGACGCGGCTTTGCGTAAGGCGATTAAGCAGTTGAAAACGACGGTGTTTATCGTGTCGCAACGCACGTCGTCTGTTCGTGACGCGGATAAAATCGTGGTGCTGGACGACGGTATAGCGGTGGGTGTAGGTACGCATGAAACGCTGATGCAAGATTGTGAAGTATACCGCGAAATTTACCATTCGCAATACGGCGAAGAAGGGGGTGCGGTATGAACAGCGTAAGCAAACAAAGTACTCTCAAACGCGTGCTTGGTTACGTAGGCAAATACCCCCTTGCCTTGACGGGTAGTATCTTGTTCGCGCTTTTGTCGGTGGCAGGCTCGTTGCTCGTCCCCGTATTCTTTGGCGACGCTATCGATTGTATCGTGCAAAACGGCGTGGACTGGACTGCACTTGAACGCACGTTTTTACAGGTAGCGGCGGCGGTGGGCGTTTCGGCTGCGGCGCAATGGCTGATGAGCTTGTGTAACAACTACGTATCTTGCCACGTGGTACGCGATTTGCGCAAGGATGCGTTTGATAAGATAGGCAAACTGCCCTTGCAGTATATCGACACGCACGGCCACGGCGATACGGTAAGCCGAGTTACGGCGGACGCCGACCAGTTTGCCGATGGGCTTTTGATGGGCTTTACGCAATTTTTCACGGGGATTACTACCATTTTGGGCACGATAGCGTTTATGTTGTTGACCAACTGGAAAATTGCGCTTTTGGTTATTTTATTAACGCCTGCGTCTTTATTCGTAGCGCGGTTTGTCGCTACGCATACGCATAAATTTTTCGTGGAGCAAGCGTCCGTGCGCGCGGAGCAAACTTCCTTTACGGAAGAAGCTATTTCGGGGATTAAAACTACGCAGGCATTTGCGCACGAAGATGAAAACGAAAGCAAATTTGCGGAAATCAACGCTCGGTTGGAAAAGGCTTCGCTCAACGCTACGTTCTATTCCTCACTGACAAATCCGTCCACGAGGTTTATCAATAATTTGGTGTATGCGGCGGTGGCGCTTTTGGGCGCGTTCCACGTAGCTGGCGGCACGTTCACGGTAGGCGGTTTGACGAAGTTTTTATCCTATGCAAATCAATACACCAAACCCTTTAATGAAATTTCAGGCGTGATTACCGAACTCAAAGGCTCGTTTGTTTGCGCAGCGCGTATTTTCGCGTTTATCGACGAGCGAGAAGAGCCTTCTGACACGGACAATGCCGACTTGCAAAACGTACAAGGCAACGTGCAATTAAACAACGTGTGTTTTTCCTACAATCCCGAAAAGCCGCTCATTGAAGATTTGTCTTTACGCGTACAAAGCGGTTCGCGCGTGGCAATCGTAGGCAGAACGGGTAGCGGCAAAACCACGCTTATCAATCTTTTAATGCGTTTTTACGACGTGCAAGCTGGGCAAATTTGTATTGACGGCAATGATTTACGAACGTTAACGAGAAAATCCTTACGAGAAAATTACGGTATGGTTTTGCAGGAAACGTGGCTCAAATACGGCACGGTACGCGAAAATATTAAAATGGGCGCGCCCGATGCTACCGACGAGCAAATGATAGCGGCGGCGAAAGCGGCGCACGCGCATAGCTTTATCAAGCGTATGGAAAAGGGTTACGATACTGTTTTGCGTGAACACGGCGCACTGTCTGAAGGGCAAAAACAGCTGTTGTGTATTGCGCGTATTATGCTTTCTCTACCGCCCATGCTCATTTTAGATGAAGCGACCTCGTCTATTGATACGCGTACGGAAATGAAAATTAGCGATGCGTTCCAAAAATTGATGCAGGGCAGAACGACGTTTATCGTAGCGCATCGTCTTTCCACCATTTTGAACGCCGACGTAATTTTGGTCATGGAAAACGGCCGCGTGGTGGAAATGGGCAAACATCACGAGCTCTTGCAAAAGGGCGGTGCATACGCTACGCTGTATAACGGACAATTTGCTTAAACGCATACCTGTCCTATATCTTTTGACAAAGTAATATCTATTTTCGCGCTTGCATATACTAACCCAAGGGGGCGTGTATGGAGCTTTTGAAAGAGATTATCGGCGAAGAAAATGGGAAAACGTCGCGTTGTACGCTGTGGATAGGCGGCGGCGGATATTTTGAAGGCGTGAAAGCGGTGGGGGATTTTTCCAGCGAACAAATCGTGTTGTATTTTCCCCATGCCAGCGTACAAATCGACGGTGTGGATTTGTCTATCGGTAAATATTGCGACGGCGATTTACGCTTAAAAGGCAAAGTGCGCGCTATGCAGTTTTTCAATAAGGACGGAGCGCCCATATGAACGTTATCCGTCACAGTATATCGTTTTTTCCGTGGGGAAAACATAAGTTTTGCATTCAGGGCAATATGCCCGAGCGTGCGCTGTTACGCTTAAAAAGAGCGCAAATTCCCGTATATAACGTCAAAAAAACGCAAAAAAACGAGATAGTTTTGCTTGTAAACGCAAAAGATTGTCAAAAAGTTTTTGCAATTTTTCCTTCCGTGTGCTATAATATAGGCGAATATACTCCGTATATTGCGCAAAAAACAGGCGCAGTGGGTTTGGCGAAATACGCGGAAAAATTTAAAAACCGCATAGGGCTTTTCTTGGGCGCGGTGCTATTTTGCGTAGGTACGCTGTATGCCGATGGGTTGGTATTCGGCGTAAAAATCACGGGCGAGCAAGCTTACGCGCGCGAAGCACGCATGGCGCTGGATAAGCACGGGATAAAAATGTTGCATCCGTACAATGAAAAAAAAGCGGATAGTATTGCGGCGGAGCTGTTGCGGGTGAAAGGCGTGGAATTTTGTTCCTTACAAAAACACGGTTTATTTGTATACGTTGAAATGCAAACATCGCCCTTTTTGGAACAAACGCGCGTCCGCGGTGATATGAGAGCGAAATATAGCGGTACGCTGTTATCGCTAACCGCTTTAAGCGGTACACTTTTGAAAAAAGCAGGGGATAGCGTGCAGGCAGGCGATGCGCTCGTAGGGGCGTACGTGCAAACGGAAAGCGGAGAGAGAAAAAGCGTGGACGCAGTCGCGCGCGCCTATATAGCGTGTACGTATGAGCAGTCGTTTGACGCGGCAACGCAGGAACAAGCGTTTGCGCAGGCGTATTTACAAATGGCGCTGACGGATAACGATACGTTGCAATCCACCGTGATAACACCCTTGCAAACGGGCTATGGCTATCAAGTGCGATGCGAATACGTGGCAGTGCAAACCATCAATTTATAACAAACACAAAGCCAAGGGGGATATACTTTGGGCGAAAAAACAAAAATCAAGCAAACAATCGACGTGAAATCGGTAGACAAGCTGGTGCGCATTTTGGGCTCGTTTGACGAAAATTTAAATCTTTTAACGCGCAGTTTAGGAATAGACGCTTACGTCGAGGGTACGAAAATTCGTTTAGAAGGACAGGAAGACGGCGTGAGCGTAGCGTATAAAGCACTGACGGCGCTTTGCGCAACTGCTACGGGGAACGAAGAAATCGACGAAAGCAAAATCACCTATTGCATCGAGCTTGCCAAGGAAGGCAGGGAAGAAGAAATTGCTCTGCTTGGCGAGGGAATCGTGGCGGTTACGGCGCGCGGTAAGCAAATCAAGTGCAAGACGGTCGGGCAAAAAACGTATATCGATTTGATTAAGAAAAACACGGTGGTATTCGGTGTTGGTCCTGCCGGTACGGGGAAAACGTACTTGGCGGTGGCAATGGCGGTATCGGCGTTTAAGAGTAAGCAAATCGAAAAAATTATTCTTACGCGCCCTGCGGTGGAGGCAGGGGAAAAGCTGGGCTTTTTACCCGGGGATTTGCAGGAAAAGGTGGATCCGTATTTGCGTCCGTTGTACGACGCTTTGCAGGAAATGCTGGGCGTGGAAACGTATGCCAAGCTTATGGAAAAAGGCAGTATCGAAGTAGCTCCCCTTGCCTACATGCGCGGTAGAACACTGTCGAATGCGTTCATCATTTTGGACGAAGCGCAAAACACGACCAAGGAACAAATGAAAATGTTTTTAACGCGTATGGGCGAAGGCAGTAAAATGATTATTACCGGCGACGTTACGCAAATTGACTTAGACGGAAAACAAAGCGGACTGCTGCACGCAACGCGCGTACTCAACGGCGTAGAAGGCGTGGGGATTTGTATGCTGACGGCAAAGGACGTCGTACGCCACCCGATGGTAATGCGTATTATCCGCGCATACGAGGCGGATGCGGAAAAGGCAGAAGGTAAGGAACAAAACGGAGAAAGCCGCGAAAAAACGCGGAAGGAGAAAAAGTAAATGATAGGTAGACAATTTGATAAACGGTGGACAAAAAGCGATACGGTGCGAAGCGTAAGTTTCTTTTTGTTGCACTTCATCATTTTTGTCGTTTTGGCGGCGGTTGCCGTGTTTAGCGACGGAGATGCGGCAATTATCGATATGGTAAAACAAAACGGCGCAAGCTATTTGTATGCGGTATTTTGTATTTTGCTGTTGTTCGTTATTACGTATTTTTATTTCTTTTTTGAAAACAGGGATATTTTGGAACGTGGGAAAAACATATCGCTCGTATTTACCCTGCTTAGTTTGTATATGGTAATGTCCTGTTTTATAGGGTATAAAATTTCCCTGTACGCGCGTCCAGTAGCGCTTGTAGCATTGATGATGCTTATGCTTGTAGGCAGAAAGGAAGCCATTTTCTTGAATATCATTTGCGCATTGTTGGTGTTTGCTATCGACACGTTTGCCGTGCCCGACGTAACCATGAAAGAGGGGTATTCGTCCCTTTTGATTGCGTTCTCGGCAGGTATGGTAGCTATTTTCAGCGCATCCAAAACAAGAACGCGTTTTGGTGTAATCGCGATAGGTTTTGTCGTTATTGCACCCATTGCATTCGTTATTTTCCTTTTGGAATTAACGGCAATTATCAGTCCCGAAATGTTACAAACGGGCGATTTAACGCTTTTCCAAAACATTTTCCTGCAAATGGGTTACGGTGTGTTCGGTGCGTTGATGTCTGCCGTATTGTTCTTGGCGCTGTTACCGCCGTTTGAGTATATTTTTAACTGCTTAACGGTGTTCCGCTTGCGTGAACTTACCAGCTCTGATGCGAAAATTTTGAAGAAGCTCAAAGAAGAAGCGCCCGGTACGTACAACCATTCCATGCTGGTTGCACAGCTTGCGGAAGCGAGTGCGGCGGCTATCGGCGAAAACGTCGATTACGCGCGTGCGGCGGCGCTGTACCACGACGTGGGTAAATTGCACTATCCCGAACATTTTACGGAAAACCAAGGCGATTACAACCTGCACGACGAGTTGACGCCCGAGCTTTCCGCCGACATTATCCGTTCACACGCAAGGGACGGTTATACGCTGATTAGAAATCATCATTTGCCTGAATTTTTCGCGGACGTAGCGTTGCAACACCACGGCACGATGCCTATTCGTTATTTCTACGCAAAGGCGTTAAAAATGACGGACGGGGAATTGAATATCGAAGATTTCTCGTACGTGGGCCCGAAACCGCAAACGAAGATAGCGGCAATTATTATGATTTGCGACGCGTCGGAAGCAGCGGTGCGCGCTGTCAATGCGCGTAATCCCGAAGAGGTAGAGCGCGCGATTCGCTCGGTGATCGAAGAACGTATGGATTTGGAACAATTTGCCGAATGTGATATTACGATGGCGGATCTTACCAAAATCCGTCAAGCGCTTGTCAATGCGCTTTCAGGTGTGTACCATCACCGTATCAAATACCCTAACCTGAAATACCGCCGTACCGAATACGGCACGAAAGGGGAAAACGAATGACAAAGTTTGTAATTGATTGCGACGGCGACGCTTTGCCTGCAACCGCGCGTGAAGCGCTGTGTAAGGTTATGGCAAATTTTGTGGATACCAACGTACCGCTGGTAATAGAGCTTAGTTTCGTCGACGAAGAAGAAATCCGCCGTTTGAACAGCGAGCTTCGCGGTATCGACAAGGTTACGGACGTGCTGAGTTTTCCTACGCTGGATGGTATAAAAGGACAACCTATCCGTAAAGCGGAGTATCCCTACGATATCGACGAGGACGGACGGTTACTGCTTGGCTGTATCGCGATTTGCACGCAAAGAGCGAAAGAGCAGGCAGAAGAATACGGGCATTCGGTGGAAAGAGAAATGCACTACTTGACGGTGCACGGCATTATGCACTGCTTGGGCTATGACCATATCACGGACGAGGAACGCGCGGAAATGCGTGAAAAAGAAGAGCTGGTTTTGGGCAAGCTGGGCATTACGAGAGATTGAAAGGAGTAAACGATATGAGAAGTGGTTACGTAGCGGTAATCGGCAGAGCCAACGCAGGCAAAAGCACGTTGATAAACGTAATGGTAGGGGAAAAGGTGTCTATCGTATCGCCCAAGCCCCAAACGACGCGAGATAGAATTTTAGGGGTTTTGACGGAAGAGCAATACCAAATCGTATTCGTAGATACGCCCGGTATTTATAAGGCGAGAAATGCGCTCACCGATATGATGATGCGTACGACGGAAACCAGCGCGCGCGACGTGGACTTTTTACTCTACGTGGTAGATGGGCACAACGGCTTGACGGAAGAAGATTTTACGCTAATGAAAAAATACAAGGCGCTGAATATTCCTATGGCGGTGGCGTATACGAAAATTGATATTATGCCCAAGGAAAATATTCCTTTGGATATGGCGAAGTTTGCCGATTCTGGATTGGACGTGGATGTGTTCCCCGTGTCGGCGAGAAAAGGCAAAAACGTGCAAGCGCTGAAAAAATTTTTGGCGGAAAATATGCCCGAAGGCGAACGCGTTTTTCACGAAGATATTGTGTCGGACAAGAGCGAGCGTTTTATGATTTCCGAAATTATGCGCGAAAAAATCTTGCTTAAATTCGATAAGGAAATTCCGCACGGTATTGCCATCGTAATCAATGAATTTTTCAAAAACGACGGGGGCGTGTACGAGATTAATTTGGATATCGTATGCGAAAGAGCCAACCATAAAGCCATTTTAATCGGCAAACAAGGCAAGGCGATAAAGGAAGTTTCGTCATTTGCCCGTCAAGATATGGAAAAATTTTTGGGTGCGAAAGTGTTTTTGACGACGTACGTAAAAGTCAAGGAAGACTGGCGCGACAGACCTAATTTATTGCGCGAATACGGCTACGACGAAACAAGCGATTAAAAGCGTATGAAAAGCGTTTTCTCTCCGCAAACTGCTATAAAGGGGGAGAGAGAATGATGCGCGATAAAGGACAAGAAAACGAAGCGGCGAAAATGGCGTGGAAGCTGTTTGAACAAACGGGCAGCGTGAGCTATTATATGCTGTATTACGATTTAATGCGTCGTAAGTAGCCGCAAGTAATAAAAACAAAAGAATTGCAAAGGAGCGGAGCATGGACGTAAAGACGGAAGCAATCGTGTTAAAAGCGATTGATTATAAAGACAACGACAAGCTCCTTACGCTCTTTTCCCCGTCGCTTGGGAAAATCACGGCGGGGATTCGCGGTGTAAAAAATCCCAAGGCAAAGCTCGCTTTTGCCGCGCAGCCCTTTTGTTTTGCGGAATACGTTTTGGCGGAAAAAGGCGGACGATATACTGTTACCGCCGCGTACTTACACGAGAGCTTTTTCGAGCTTCGGTTGGACGTGAACGCTTTTTACGCAGCGTGCGCCGCAGCGGAAATTTGCCGTGGACTTTCCCTGGAAAACGAGCGCTTCGAGGGGCTGTTCATTGCATTTATCGAGTGTTTAAAAGCGCTTTGTCTTGCGGGCGAAGACACAGCGGAAGCACTGATAACTTTCCTATTAACTGCCCTTAGAGAAAGCGGATATCCCATAGACCTTTCCTATTTGGAAGAGTGCGATGGGGATATCGGCGAAAAACTTTGGTTTGACTTCGCGGACGGAAGATTCACCACGGCATCGCGATGCACGGCAGGCGAGCGTGCAAGCCAGTCAACCTACTTTACCTTACGCAAATGCGCAGGGCTCACTTTCGACGCGGAAAAATGCCAAGGTGGTAAAAAACGCGCGTTACGGCTTATAAAAGCCTACCTTACCGAAAAGACGGAAGAAAATTTTGAAAGTTTGGGCGAGTGTATACGACTTTGCGGGGACGAGTGAATATCGGAGCAACGGTGAATAAAATTTTTAAAGGATAAACGGCTTGCTCCACCGTAAAAAAGCAAATGGCAAGAGCAAAAAAGGCACAAGAAAAGCCCGTACAGACACGGGCGGAAAAAAGGGACGCAGCGAAAAATCTTATTAAAGAATTGCTGCAAAAAGGCGATTTAAAAGCAAGCGCATTGATTGACGAAGCCGCTAAGGAGTACACCAAGCGTTTTCAAGGCGAAGACACGGAAAACCCCAACGACGTAAAGGGGAGAATCGGCTCGGTTTTGGACGTAATGAAAAAGGACGGCGACGTGGCGTTTGAGGGGGGCGTGTACGCGTTGAAAGCAAATTTATCTCCCGTAGAAGAAGAAAAATCGCAGGAAGAAACTAAGAAGAAAACCACGAAAAAAACGACGAGTAAAAAGAGCGCAAAAACGCTTGAAAAGCAGGAAGAAAAAGCGGAAGAAATGGCTAAAATAGCCCAAGAAACGCAAGAAAAACCTGCTAAAAAAACGGCGAGAAAGAAAAAAGAGCCGTTGCCTGCCGCGCCTATTTTACCCAACGCCCCCGTAGCGCCTACTACGCCGGAAAACGAACCTGAGCCTATAAAGGAAGAAACGGTAAAGGAAGAAAAGCCAGCACCAAAAAAACGCGCAAAAAAGGCAGTGAAAGTGCAGGAAAAAACGCAAGAAACCACGCAGGAACAACCGATTGAAAAAGCGGAAGAAAAGCCCGAAGAACAACCAGTTCAACAATCTGAAAACGAGCAAAAGCAAGAAAAAATCGAACAGCCCAAGGGCACGCTGATGGACGTTAGTTTTTTGCTTGGCGCAAGCAAACCTTTGGCGGTAAAAACTGAACAACAGCCTGAGCAAAAAGAGCGAAAACAGGAAGTAAAAGCGGAAGAAAAGCCTGCGCAAAAGGCAGAGCAAAAAACGCAGGTTAAGCCAGAAAAACAAGCGTTGCAAACGCGTAAGCTTCCGCAGACAAAAATTGTCAAAGCCGTGAAAAAACCGCTTACAGCGGACGAGAAATTGCAGGCGGCGTTTTTGGCAAAATTGCATCGCTTGGGCGGCGATTATTTTGAATACTATTCGGTATATTTGTTGGAAAAATACTCCCGTCAAAACGGCAGACGTTTGGAAGGATTGCGCATTACGTCGGGGGATAGAGACGGCGGTATCGACGGGGAAATCGAACTTACCGATAGGCTGGGATTTAGAGAAACCATCTACATACAGTCGAAAAACTGGGATCCCGATAAGGGCGATGAAAAGCTGTGGGTAGTTGGCGAAACGCTGTTGCAACAATTTATCGGTGCGTGCGCGTGCCGTCAGGCGAAGGACGGAAAACAACATTGCCGCGGAATTTTTATTACGACGTCGCGCTTTACCCCCGATGCAAAACGTCTTTTAGACGTTATGTCGGATAAAATTGTGGGTTACGACGGCGCAGATTTGTATGAAACAGCCAAAGAATGTCAATTTGGACTTATTAAGAAAAACGGTGAATGGGCGCTTGACGAAGCATTGCTTTCGGGTGAAAAAGCATTTTTTCAAATACGCTAAAATAACATTTAGTTAAATAAGTAAACATTTTAAAGAGAAAACAGGTTTGCAATGCCAAGGTTTTCTCTTTTTTTGTAAAAAAGTATCAAAATTCTCAGGAAATAATAAATAAAGGCTTGACAAAGCAAATGGGGGGTGCTAAAATAGTATTACTAATAAATAATCCCCTTGGGTTATTCCAATGATTTTTAAACCGAAAACGGTTAAAAATAAACAAAAAATAATATTGTCGGAGGACAAAAAAATGAAAAGATTAGGTATGTTAGTTGCTGCTTTGCTCTGCGTAACCATCGGCGGCGTTTACGCTGCATGGACGTATGCGGAAAATACGGGCATTGCCCCCGTGTCAAAGGACAAGGGTATTCAGTTGGAAACGTACGTTGACTCCCAAGAAGCTCCCGGTGTGTACAACATTAACGCTACTATTGCTGATAAGAGCAACCCTGTAAACAATGAAGACTTGTTCTATTTTGACTCTGGTTTGTCGGTTGAAAATGACACGGAAAACCCCCACAGAGTAGTACTTGTGGTAAACTGTGATATAGAAATTACGTTCAAACCCAGCGAATATGCATCGGAAGATATTAAGACGGGCGCTGTAGATACGACGGTTACGTTCTCTATGTTGGAAAGCTTTATCAACCTTGAAATCGACGGTGTAAAATTGTTCACGTCGTTTGCTCCTACCGAAGTCAATATTTCCGGCGTTACGACTACGAACGAAGTACATAAGTGGATTTGGGACGAAGAAAGAGATTTGTTTACGTATACCATTACGAAAGCTAGATTGTTGACGCATTTGAACTATGCTATGAATGACAACTTCAAGCTTGAAAGTGCTGCTGAACATAAAGCATTTGACACTGCTATTACCGGTATGACGATTAAGACGACGGTTGAAAAAACCGGCGCATAAGCATACGTAAAACGAAACATATACTTGTGATTATTTTCCCCACACGCTAAATTGCGCGTGGGGAGATTGTCACGTTTAGAACGATAGGGATAAACGGCTAAGTTAAATGACGTACGATACTTATGTCTTAATCCTTTGTACCATCGTTTACGTATTGATGACGGCAGTTTCCATTTTTGTCGTTTGGACGTTTACGAGAATGTCCATACGTTTAATTCGATGCGGTGCAGACGATAAGAAAATTATAAAAGAATACGTGAAGACGCACGGAAAACGGCGCAAAAAAGGCCTACTTGATATAGTAGTAAGTCTTGTTTTTGTCGTAGTTTTTTCCGTTGCGTTTGCTTTTTCTTTGTACGTCAACGTCAATCAAGATACTTATTTTGAAAACGTGCCTACGCTCAAAGTCGTCAACAGTGCTTCCATGGCGAAAAAACATGAGAAGAACACCTATTTGACGGAATACAATTTGAATAATCAATTTCAAACGTTCGATTTGGTTTTGACCTATAAAGCGCCTGCGCAGGAAGATTTACAGCTGTTTGACGTAGTCGTTTACAAAATTGATAAGTATTACGTAATTCACCGTATCGTGGCAATTGAAGAGCCCAACGAACAACACCCCGACGAGCGATATTTCCGTTTGCAGGGCGACGCGGTGGAAACGCCCGATAGAGAGTGGGTGAAATATTCACAAATCTGCGCCATTTACAAAGGTGAAAAAATTCCGTTCGCAGGCAGTTTTGTAACGTTCTTGCAATCTCCTGCCGGCTGGATGTGTATGATTTTGCTGGTAGTGGCGATTGTCTTTATGCCTTTGGTGGAAAAGAAGATAGAAAAAGAGAAAAAAGAGCGGTTGTATTTGCTTAGCGAAAAGGCAATTAAAGAACGTATCCGCCAACGCTCGCATTCGCCCAAGCGCGCAAGACCTAAACCCAAAGAAACGCAATAAGATAACGGACAGGCATAAAACCGTCCGTTATTTTTTATAAAAAAACGTAAAAATTCCGTAAATTTGTGAAAAAATATCAAAAATGCGTTGACAAAGACTTGATATTTTTTTTTGTTTGTTATAAAATAATATGCACAAGACAATAAAGAAGGACACACGCGCGCCTATGAGAGAAGGGTGCGGGCGCGTCTATTTTTGTGTTTTGAAACGTTAAGAAAAATATTAAACATTTTTGGAGGTATTATAACAATGGCAAAAAAATATTGCTATCTCTTCACGGAAGGCAATGCAAAGATGCGTGAAATCCTCGGCGGTAAAGGCGCAAACCTTGCGGAAATGACCAACATCGGTTTACCCGTGCCTCAAGGCTTTACCATTTCGACGGAAGCTTGCACGCAGTACTATGAAGACGGTAAACAAATCAACCCGTCCATTCAAGCAGAAATTATGCAATACATCGAAAAGATGGAAGCAATCTGCGGTATGAAATTCGGCGACAAGGAAAACCCCTTGCTCGTATCCGTTCGTTCGGGTGCACGCGCGTCCATGCCCGGCATGATGGACACCATCTTGAACCTTGGTTTGAACGAAGAAGTTGTAAACACCCTTGCAACCAAATCGGGTAACCCCCGTTGGGCTTGGGACTGCTATCGCCGCTTTATCCAAATGTTCTCCGACGTAGTTATGGAAGTAGGTAAAAAATACTTTGAAAAACTCATCGACGAAATGAAGGAAAAGAAAGGCGTTACGCAAGACGTTGAACTTACGGCGGAAGACTTGAAAGAACTTGCTAACCAATTCAAAGCTGAATACAAAAAGCAAGTTGGCAAGGACTTCCCTTCCGATCCCAAAGAACAACTCTTCGAAGCTGTTAAGGCAGTATTCCGTTCTTGGGACAACCCCCGTGCAAACATCTATCGTATGGACCACGATATCCCTTACAGCTGGGGTACCGCAGTAAACGTACAAATGATGG
>JAZQWZ010000084.1:0-21793 GCA_045632625.1 Candidatus Scatosoma sp.
TAAGTCGGTGTCTTCAATACGCAAATACATCGTACCTTGGCTTTGATGCGCAATGCGTTCGTTGGCAATCGCCACAAACAAATTACCCAAGTGAATAAAGCCCGTGGGGCTAGGGGCAAGACGCGTTACTTGCGCGCCGTCGGGCAAATTACGTGCAGGATAAAGCTGTTCGTAATCATCCAGTGCTTTTACGTTGGTATCGGGGACGAGTACGTCCGCTAACTTATTTAAATCCATAATTTTCTTCCTTTTATATCTATCGTTATTTCTTATCAAAAAAAGTCTACGTTTTTTGGGGTAAGCTCGTATAAGCCGTTTTCAATGCCGTGTACAATTTCCACAATTTGCGCGCACAGCGGCGTTTCAACGCATACCTGCCTGCCTGCTTTGCAAACTACGCCGTTCACAAAATCTATTTCGCAACGTTTACTTGAAAGTATATCTTTGAGCATACCCGATTTTAATTTTTTATGCCGTTTCATCGCAATCGGCAACGCAAAAAGAGCAAATTGCGTTTTGAAAAAACCTCTGCCGCCAAGCAGCTTTTGCATATTATGCCCTTGCATATTTGCAAGTTTCACATTCATTGCCGACGCAACGTCCATACATTCACGCAATACGCCGAGCGCAAGGCGTTTAGTTTTGCGTTTTTTAGCAATTTCGCCAAAGGAAAGCCCAGTCATTACGGACAACCCAGAAAACGCCGCATTGATCGCAAGCTTTGACCATCTCGCACCCGCTAAATTATCTGTTGCTTGGGCAAACGAATCGTTGTCCACCGCCTTGCCCGCATAAGATAAAATTTCTTGCAATAGCTCCGTATATTTCCCATCGTTTTGATAACCGCCTACCTGCATGGACATCGCGCGTTTTTGCGAAGTGAGTTTTACTTTTCCTTCCCCGATGAGTTCCGCCCCGTAAGAAGCTACGCAACCGTACGTTTTTTCTTTGCCGAATACAGACAAAACACTTTCTTCGGGCAAGCCGTTTTGCGTAGTGCATATTACTCCGTTTTCCGCAAGATACGGCAATAAAAATTGTAAAGTTTCTGCATTGTGGCGTTGTTTGGTCATCAAAAAAATCACGTCGTATTTTTCTTGCATTTGCGCAGGCGTAAGCGCCTTTACGGAAACCAACATAGTTTCTCCGTCCGCAACACATTCGATAACGGCGCCCTTTTTGTTTAAACCGTCGACGTGTGCTTGGTTACGCGTAATCAAATGTACGTTTTTCAATCCGCCTTTCGTGAGTAACGCACCCAACACCGTGCCCATTGCGCCTGCGCCGTAAATGGCTATTTTTGTATCCTGTACGTTCATTTTTTAAGTGCCTCTTTTACGGCTTGAACGCACCCATGTACGTCTTTACCGTCAATTTCAATGGTAATATCGGCATATTTTTCATACAAAGGCAAACGCTCGTTATACATATCACGCAAGGTAAAACCGTCCTTTAAAACAACGCCGCGTTCCACCAAGTCACCCAACCGTTTGCACATTTCTTCATAACTCATTTTTAAGTACACGACAATGCTGTTTTCCTTTAAATGGCGCATACCGTTTTCACGGTAAATGACGCTGCCGCCCGTAGCGATTACGCAACGCGAAGCCGTAATTTCCGCGTTGACCTTCGCTTCCAAATCCAAATACGCGTCGTTGCCAAGCTCGGCAATCAGTTCACGCAAGTTATGCCCCGAACGTGCCACGATAACGCTGTCGCTGTCGATATATCCATACCCGATTTCCGAAGATAAATGAATACCGATCGTCGTTTTTCCTGACGTGGGCATACCGATGAGTATCACGTTTTTCATTTATACTTGCTCCCTTTCTTCTTCCAAGAAATGCGTCAAAATGGAATTTTGTACATATAAATATTCGTCCTTAATCGTCAAAACGTCGCCGTCAAGCTGTAAATATTTCACCGTCTTTTTCAACGCGTTAGGGAAATCGTCACCGATAGAAGTACCGAATTTTTGCTTGTACTCGTTCATGGAAACGCCGTATTTCGTGCGCAAACCAAGCATCACAAATTCAAATTTCGCGTCGTTTTCGCTCACTTCTTCGCTCGTAACCGCGGGATAGAAACCAGAAATAACGCATTTCATGTATTCGTCCAAATCAAAGGTGTTGGTAAAGCGTTTCCCGCGCATAAACGAGCTTGCGGAAACACCAAAACCGATATATTCTCCGCGCTTCCAGTAATTTAAATTATGCTTGCTTTCATACCCGGGCACGGCGAAATTAGACACTTCATAGCGTTCGTAGCCTTTTTCTTTCAAAAGCGCCATGCCGTATTCGTACATTTCCGCCACTTCGTCGCTATCGGGCAATTCCCCGTTGAGATAATCGGTGTAGATAGGCGTGCCGTCTTCCACAGTCAATGCGTACATGGATATATGCTTTGAACCGCAAGCATGCGCTAGCTCGATGGTTTTACGGATATCTTCTTTCGTTTGATTTTTTAAGCCAAGCATAACGTCCGTGCTGAAATTTTGCCCTTTCAAGAGCGTAGTAGCATACACGTAATCGCGTACGTTATGAATACGGTTTAAATCCACAAGCTGTTCATCAATCGCCGTTTGCAGACCGATAGAAAAGCGGTTAATGCCTGCCTTTAAATACGTTTCCACTTTGCTTTCGCCTATGGTACCCGGATTAAGCTCCAACGTAATTTCCGCATCCTTTTTTACACGAAAACATTCTTTAATACGATTGATTGCACCCAAAATAAGTTTCGGGGGAATGTACGAGGGTGTACCGCCGCCAAAATAAATGGTGTCAAATTCGTAATCTTTCAGCTCTTCCCCGCGCATTTTCATTTCCTTATACACGCACGCCATATACGATTCGGCATACGCAATTTTATCGGGGAACGACGTAAAGTCGCAATAGGAGCATTTATGTCTGCAAAACGGGATATGAATATAAATTCCTGCCATACTTTCTCAATCCTTGTTTGTTTTAAGAATTTCCATGAATACTTCGGACGGCACGTCCACCGTACCCACTTTACGCATACGCTTTTTGCCTTCCTTTTGCTTTTCTAAAAGCTTTCTCTTACGCGTAATGTCACCGCCGTAGCATTTTGCCAAAACGTCCTTTCTTACGGCTTTTACCGTTTCACGAGCGATAATCTTACCGCCTACCGCCGCCTGTACGGGAATTTCGAAAAGCTGACGGGGAATGGCGTCTTTTAAGTTTTCGCAAAGCATTCTGCCGCGTTCGTACGCCCTACCTTCAAACACAATGGTTGAAAGCGCATCACACACTTCGCCGTTGAGCAAAATATCCAGCTTAACTAGCTTGGAGCGCTGATAACCCGCAAGCTCATAATCAAAGCTTGCATACCCTTTGGTACGCGATTTCAAACCGTCGAAAAAGTCGTATACGATTTCGTTGAGCGGCAACGTGTATTCAAGTTTCACGCGTCTATCGTCGATATACGTCATATTTTTAAATACACCGCGCTTTTCCTTGCAAAGATCCATAATCGGGCCCATATAATCGGGGGGCGTATACACGTCCGCTTTGACAATGGGTTCTTCCATATACTCGATATCGGAAACATCGGGCAAATGCGTGGGATTGTCCACGAAAAATTCTTCGCCGTTGGTTTTATGCACCAAATAGCTTACGCTGGGCGCGGTGGTGATGATATCCAAATTAAACTCACGCTCGATGCGTTCTTGGATAATCTCCATATGCAAAAGCCCCAAGAAACCGCAACGGAAGCCAAAGCCAAGCGCAACGGAATTGTCGGGTTCAAAAATGAGCGACGCGTCGTTGAGCTGTAATTTCAAAATGGCTTCTTTTAAATCATTGAACTTACTGCCGTCCAAGGGATAAATACCGCAGAACACCACAGGCTGTACCTTTTTATACCCAGGCAACGGTTCTAAAGCAGGGGTGGTAGCGCTCGTCACCGTGTCGCCTACCGCTACGTCCTGAATGGATTTAATAGAAGCCGCGATATATCCAACTTCCCCTGCGCGCAGGCAATCCTTGGGAAGCGGCGCAGGCGCAAACGCACCCACTTCGGTAACGTCGTATACCGTGCCTGACAAAAACGTTTTAATTTTGTCGCCCACCTTCACTTGTCCATCCTTGATACGCACGAACAGGATAACGCCTTTATAATTATCGTAATAGCTATCAAAAATCAGCGCTTTCAAGGGCGCGTCCGTATCGCCTTGGGGTGCTGGGAAATACTGCGTAATCGCTTCCAACAAATCTTCGATATTCGTGCCTTCCTTTGCAGACACGCAAGGAATATCATTGCCGTCGAAACCGATAAATTCTTCAATTTCCTTTTTCACTTCGTCCACACGTGCACTCGGTAAATCGATTTTGTTGATAACGGGCAAAATTTCCAAGTTGCTTTCCAGCGCCAAATACACGTTGGCAAGCGTTTGCGCTTCCATGCCTTGCGTAGCGTCAACAACCAAAATAGCGCCTTCGCACGCCGCAAGCGAACGGCTTACTTCATACGTAAAATCGACGTGACCGGGCGTATCAATCAGGTTGTATTCATATTCCTGTCCGTCTTTGGCTTTATAATACATACGAACGGGTGTCAGCTTTATGGTAATACCGCGTTCTTTTTCGATATCCATGCTATCAAGCAGCTGTTCTTCCATATCGCGCGTGGAAACCTGCCCCGTGCGTTCCATCAGTCTGTCCGCAAGGGTGCTTTTACCGTGATCAATATGCGCAATAATACAAAAATTTCTTAATAAGGAATTAGGTTTTGACATAAATTTTTCCTTGAAATGGTTTTAGAATGGTTTTAGAATTTATCAATAAAGCAGTGCAGGGAATAGGAAATGGGCACGTTCTTTTTCAAAAGCATACCGATGGATCGTACGGGCAAGGTAGGATCGGTTTTTACCTCGAAAAGTTTCCCCGATTGCAACGCGTTTTGCGCATATTCTTTGGGGATAACGCCCACGCCCATACCGCGCTCCACAAGGCGTTTCATCAAATCCCAACTACTAACTTCAATCGCAGGCGTCAACGATACACCGCAAGAAGTTAAAAAGTTATTAAGCGATTTGCGCGCCACCGTGTTTTCTTCCATCATAATCAGCGGATAGTCTTTGAGCTTAGAAATAGAAACTGTGCCGCTTGCAAGCTCCGCGTATTTTTCACTGGTTACGAACACGTCGTTTAAGCGCATACAGTTGCCGTGCAAACGCAGCTCCGCATCCTCTTCAATAGGCAAATTGACAAACGCTACGTCGATTTTATCCGTTTTGAGTTTATGAATGGTATCGGGGGTTAAATCCGCAACAAGTTCGATTTTTACCCCGGGGAATTTTTCGTGATATTCCACGATTTTATCCGCAAGGAAATATTCAAAAATAGTATCGCTTGCACCGATGCGAATTGTGCCCGTAGCGCGTTTTTTCATCTCTTCAATGCGCCCTTCTGCTTCCGTGAGCAGACCAAGCGCGCGTTCCACTTCGTTAAAAATAACTTTACCACCCTGCGCGGAAAGCACCATACCGCGGTGCGTACGCGTGAACAGCGAAACGCCAAGCTGTGTTTCTAACTGCTTAATAGAGCGCGATACGGCAGGTTGCGAAATGTACAATTCTTCCGCGGCTTTGGTTAAACTGCCGCTTTTGGCAACCGTGTAAAATACCCGATATAAATCCAAATTGACCATACCTTTTTCCCCTTATCGTTATTTTCCAACGCAAAACTTAGCAAAAATTTCGCCGATAATCGTTTCCGTTGCCGTTTCCCCTGTAATTTCCCCAAGCGCATCCCACGCTTCCTTTACGTCCACCGCCACAAGTTCGAGCGGCGAGTTTTCACAAGCGGTTACCGCACGCGCAAGCGATTGCTCTGCACGGGCAAGCGCGTTGTAATGTCTTTCTTCAATCAAAAACGCTTCCTGCAAGCTGTTACCAAAACTCTTTTCACTGAGCAAGCGTTTGAGTTTTGCAATACCTTCGCCTGTATGCGCTGACACCATAACGTCGGCGTCGTTTGCCGTTTCGTCGTTCAACAAATCCACCTTGTTGATAATTTTGATAATCGGCTTATCCTTTATCATTTCCAAAACACGCGCGTCTTCCTGAGAAAGCCCCTGCGTTAAGTCGGCTACAAAAATAGCCACGTCCGCTGATTTGATAATAGCTTCCGCACGTTCGATACCGATACTTTCAATCATATCGCCGCTGCAACGCACACCCGCCGTATCGTACAAGTTAAATTTTTTTCCGTCAATTTCAATCGTGCCTTCCACCGCGTCGCGCGTAGTGCCTGCCACGTTGGAAACAATGGCTTTATCATACCCCAAAAGCGTGTTCAAAAGCGAGCTTTTACCCGTATTAGGTTTACCGCAAATGGCAACCGTAACCCCCGATTTAATTTTCTTGCCCGTAGCGTATTGCGCCGACAAAGAAAGTACGCCTTGGTGCGTTTTTTCAAGCTTTTCACGCGTGTCTTGCATTTCCAGATGCAAATCTTCTTCATATTCGTCGGGGTAATCCATAGTAACGTCGATTTTCGCAAGTACGGTAGTTAATTGTTCCTGCAAGGCTTTCACAGCTTTCGTCAAGCGTTCGCTGTATAATTGATACCCTGCACGCACTTCCGCGTCCGATTCCGCGTTAATCATATCTGCAACGCCTTCGGCAGACGCAAGCGAAAGCTTACCATTTAAGAAAGCACGTTTGGTGAATTCGCCTTTTTCAGCACTGCGCGCGCCAAGCGAAAAGACTTTTTTCAAAATACCGCGCGCGATATTTTCCCCGCCGTGGCATTGAAATTCGACGATGTCTTCCCCAGTGTAGCTTTGCGGGGCTTTGAAATAGACGCATAAACCAAAATCACTGAAAGAGCCGCCGTCGATGGTGCCTGCGTACATTTTATAAGGCTGAAAATCACACACGCGCGTTTTGCCAACAGGCGTAAACATATTTTCCGCAATTTGCAAAGGGCTTTTCCCGCTGATACGCACAATGGCAACGCCGCCTTTCCCCGCCGCCGTCGCTATCGCCGCTATATTGTCTTCCATCATACCGCCCTGCTCCTTTTTGTCTTTTTTGCGCACTGCGCCAGTATACTTATAACATACGATTATATTATAACATAATATAAAAGCGTTTGTAAAACGTTTTTTTGGTAAATGCGTGTAAAAAAAGACGGAAATATAAGTTTTTCTTATTTTCCGTCTTGCATATTTGATTTTTAATTGCCGTTTAACTGAAAATTTCGTCAAATGGTTCGTCGGGTTTTTCCGCCCCCGCATTACCGCTTGAACCAAATTCTTCAAACGGATCTTCGGGCACGGGCTGTTGCGGTCTTTCAGGCGCTCCATAATTATCGTTATAACCATAACCGCCTTGACCGTATTGCTGCCCATATTGTTGTTGCTGGCGAATATACGCGTCGCGGCGAGCACGCATCAATTCCTCATAATTTATATACTTATTCTTACGCAATACGAAAATAATAATCATTCTCGAAACGGGCACAAGCAAGCTCAAAAACCCGAAAAGCATGTGGTTTTTATAATTATAGTTTTTATACAAACCGACAAGCAAAATAAAGAACATGATTTCGCAGATAATTTGTGCCAGCGACGCGAAAAGGGAAAAAATGTTATACGTGTTATAAACTACCAACGAAAAGCGGGTTAAGTTGTTCCAAACCTCTATACCGTCTACCAAGGTAGGCGCACCGTGCGCTATATATAAGTATACCTGCGCCGCCATTTGCGTACCTAAAATAAGCGTAGCTACAATTTGAAAAATCATAGCCAAAAGCCCTGCGCGTTTGACAGGTTTCCCAAAAAAGCTGCACGTGCCTGCAAGCTCGCCCATCAATAAGATATTAACAAACGGCACAAAGGCGCGCCAGGTTTTTTTAAACCCGCGGCGGTTAGCCATTGCACGCAAGCCAAAGCCCTGCAACACAAAGAGTGCTGCCCAAATCGCCACGCCGATTAAGCCGTATAAAAAGATGTCGGGGATGGCAATGCCGCCACCAAACATCAACTGCATTTCCTGTACGGCGCTTACCGTGCCGTAATACAAACCTATAAGTTCCATGTATTTTTTCCTTTTATTGATATTGCACGTCAAAGAGGGTTAAGCCCTTTGCCGGCATAGTTTTTCCAAGTAAATCGCGTTTGCCCGTTTGAAACGCCTGTTTCAAACTTTCTTCCGTGCGTTTGCCGTTTGCAAGGTCTAATAACTCCCCTACCATGGTACGCACCATATTATACAAAAATCCATTGCCCGTTACGTAAATTTTTATATCTCGACCGCCAAAGGTATACTCTTCTTCCACGCGCACTTCGTACACAGTACGAACAGTCGTTTGCACGGACGAGCCGGATGCACAAAACGCTTTGAAATCATGCTCGCCCTGCATGAAACTTGCCGACTTTTGCAACGTTTGCAAATCGGGCGCATTTTCGACACGAACAGCATAGCGTTCCTTTAAGGGCATTTCACGCTTAGAAACGTATAAACTATACACGTACGTTTTGCGTTTTGCACTGCGCGTAGAATGAAAATTTTTATCTGCATTCCAGCCATCCAAAACACGCACGCTAGGCGGTAAAAATGCGTTTAAGCAATCGGGTAATTTTTCCGCGGGAATGGTGAGTGTGTCTTCGTCGAAATGGCAAATTTGCCCCGCCGCATGCACACCCGCGTCCGTTCTGCCGCTTGCCGTGATATTCACCGTTTTTCCAAGCCCTGCTTTCACCGCATCTTCCAACGCTTCTTGCACGGATTTGGCATTTTTTTGCCGTTGCCAGCCCGCATAATCCGTGCCGTCGTAGGCAATTTTCAAAACGTAACGCATTGCGTCCTCCTTATATTTCTAACCGTTTCCTTCTTCTCTTAAACAATCGCGATTGTATAAATTCGCAATAATATGATACCTGTTAAAAGCGCCGAAAGCAATACAAACGCCAACGCATCGCGCCAACTGAAGGTCAATTTTTTGTATTTGGTCCTTATTTTACTGCCCGTATAACATCTTGCGTCCATAGCGTCGCCCAGCTCGTCCGCACGGCGGAACGCACTGATAAGCAAGGGAATTAAAATGGGGATAATCGCTTTAATGCGCTTGAAAATATTACCGCTTTCAAAATCCGCGCCACGCGCCTTTTGCGCGTTCATAATGCGCCCTGTTTCATCCGTCAAAATGGGAATAAAGCGCAAGGCAATCGACATAATTAACGCCAGCTCGTGCACAGGGAAACGCACCCATTTCAATGGCGTGAGCAAGCTTTCAATACCGTCCGTAAGCGCAACGGGCGTCGTGGTTAAGGTAAGCACTGCCGACGCAAGTACCAACAGGAACAAACGCGCCGCCAAGAAAATAGTGAAATACACTGCTTCTTTTGTAATTTCGATAATACCCCACGAGAAAAGCACCGTTTCGCCTTTATAGAAAAACAGGTTTAAAATTGCCGTAAATACCAGCAAAAAGACGATGGCTTTTATCGAGCGCAATAAACTTTTTATCGGCACGCCTGAAAAAAACGCAATCAGCAAAAATACAGCGGCGCAAGCACCGAGCGCATAGAAGTTTTCGCACAAAAATACCGCTACGATATACACAATTAAAAACAGGATTTTCATGCGAGGGTCTAATTTATGCACGAAAGAGTTAGAGGGATAATATTGCCCAAAGGAAACATCACGCATTGTCTTGTCCCCCTTTCACCATTGAACGCACACCTGCCCCGCCCGTTTTTGCGCGCAACAACGTTTTTTCCACGAAATCCTGCGTGGTTAAATCGCAACTCACGTCCAAGCCAAGCTCGCGCATTGTGGCAAGCGTTTTCGACGTAAAAGGCACGTCTAAGCCGGCTTGCAACGCTACGTTGGTATCTTCAAATAAGTTTTTCGGCGTATCCGTCGCCACGATTTTACCTTCGGAAAATACCGTTGCTCGCGTGCAGTTTTCAGCAATTTCATCCATATCGTGCGATACGATAATTACCGTTTTACACCAAGACTTATGCAAAGCATGCAACAAGTCCATAATTTCTTTTTTACCAAGCGGATCTAAGCCTGCCGCAGGCTCGTCTAACACCAAAATTTCAGGTTTGGTTACGATAACCCCCGCAATGGCAACGCGGCGTTTTTGACCGCCGGAAAGCGCAAAGGGAGACGCATTTTTCACACTTTCATAATCAAGCCCAACCGCTTGCAAAGCGTCCTTTACCGCTACTGCAATTTCTTCTTCGGATAAAGTTTCGCTAAAATTTTTCAATCCAAACGCCACGTCTTCAAACACAGTTTCCGCAAACAACTGATATTCGGGATATTGAAATACCATCCCCACTTTTTTACGCAAAGCGCGGAAATCGGTGTTTTTATCCGTTAAATCAAATCCGCCCACCTGCAATATCGTTTTAGGCTGCGTTTGCTGTTTTTTGCATTTTTTCTCTTTATATTTCTTCTCTGCGGTAGGCACTTTTAAAAGCGCGTTCAAATGCTGCACAAACGTGGATTTCCCGCTGCCCGTATGCCCGATAATACCAAAAAAGTCGCCTTCGCGAATGCGCACGTTCGCACCCTGCAAGGCATGCGTTTCAAAGGGCGAAGCCGCGTTGTAAGTATAGGATAAATTTTCGCAATACACACTGTCGTTTACAAGCGCTTGTTCCGCTTTATTTCCCGCCTCATCTTCTTCGGCAAAGGACGGCAAGGTTACAGGCGTTTTTGCAACGGCGGATACAATTTCTTCCGCCAAGGCTTCGTATGTCCATGCATCGGCTACATTCAATCCACCTTTACGCAACTGCTTGCAAATTTGCAAGGATTTGGGCATAGCCAAGGAACAGTACGCAAGCTCTTTTTCGCAGCTCAACACATCCATGGGCGTGCCTTCCATAACGATTTGCCCCTTATTCATCACAATAGCGCGATCGGCAAGCAACGCTTCTTCGGGAAAATGCGTAATTAACAATACCGTAATATTTTCTTCCTTATTCAAGCGCAAAACAACGTCCATTACTTCTTTTCTGCCACGCGGATCAAGCATGGCAGTCGCTTCATCCAAAATAATAATTTTCGGCTTTAACGCAAGTACACCGGCAATAGCAATACGTTGTTTTTGACCGCCCGAAAGACGTGCCACGGTTGCATTTCTATACTTTTCCATACCCACCGCCTGCAAAGCAAACGTGATACGCTCTCCAATTTCTTCACGCGGCACGCCGATATTTTCAGGCCCGAACGCTACGTCGTCCTCTACAATAGACGCCACCGTTTGGTTATCGGGATTCTGGAAAACAATACCCACCTGCTTTCGCACGTCAAATAGATTTTTCTCATCCGTTGCATCCAACCCCAAAACGGTGATCGCACCCGACGAGGGCGTGAGCAATCCGTTGGTCAAACGCGCAAGCGTAGATTTACCGCTTCCGTTGTGCCCAAGCACGGCGACAAATTCCCCTTCCCGCACGGAAAAATCAATACTATCAAGCGCGAAACCACTCTCCAACGCAAAAGCGTCGTTGGAGTTTTCTTCCGCTTCCTGATAGGAAAAATGCACTTTTTTGAACTCAATAGCTTGCATTTACTTTAATCCTTACTATCTTTTCTTTTATCCATATACGCATATTACTTGCGTACATGGTGCCGTTATTTACCTAAATGATTGATAAAATATTCACCATTTGCCTTTATAGTAACGACAATACTGCCTTGCAAATCGGTACGATGCATAGTAACGTTTGCCAAACTTAATCTATCGCAAACTTCCTTGTCAGGATGCCCATACAAGTTTCGCTCCCCACAAGAAACAATCGCATGTTTCAGCGTAGGCATATGCGCAAGCAGGTTGTTTCCCGTTGCATCCGCACTGCCGTGATGCCCTACCTTTAAAATTTCCGTAGCGCTCAGCGAAACGCCTGAAATTGCACCAAGCGTATCGTCCATAACCAGCTTATCTTCCACAGTTTGCGGCACGTCGCTCATCAACAATACGCTAACGCCTTGATAATCCAGCCAAAAAGCCGAAGCGGATAAATTATTGTTGAAAGTTGCCGTATTTTCTTCCACGTCTAAGGTGTAAGGATAAATACATCGAAGCGTATAGCCATATTCACCGCTCGTCGATAAATCTATCGAACGTGATGCGTACGACCAAAGCACGTTTTCACGCGTCAACTGCGTATACAAAGTGGCATACGCTACGTTTTCCGTTACATCGCATTTCGGCAAAAAGGCGTGCGCCACTTTCTTGCGTTTTACCACTTCGGCAAGCCCGCCCGAGTGGTCGCTATCCGCATGCGTTACCACCAAATAATCAATCGTTTTGATTTTAAGCCTTCGCAAATAGCGCATAAGCGCCGTAGTATTTGTTTCATCGCCGTTGCCGCCGTCAATCAGCATGATTTTACCATCAGGCAATTCCACAAGCGTGCAATCACCTTGACCAACGTCAATGAAATGCACACGCAACTGACCGTCCTGCCGTTTATCCACGTCTGGTAAACCGAAGCCGTATTTCCAAGTATCAGGCGGTACGAATGCGGAAAAGATACAAATAGCGAGAAAAACCGCCAAAACACAAGAAAAAGCAATGCGTTTATATTTGGCTATTCGTTTTTCTATTTTCTCTTTTTCCGCCGCGAATCCCATACCTTTTTATCCTATTGTATATACCTTTTTACGCTTTTGTTTGCGCCTTTTCAATTTGCACAAATACTTCTTCCAACGCGTCCGTTTGATAATCTTCTATTCTGCCGTTGTCTGCCAAAACGGAAATTTGCGCATCCAAAGGCAATTTTGCCACAGCAGGAATACCAAACTCTTTGGCAATCGCATCCGCTTTGCTTGTACCGAATACGGGGATTTTCTTACCGCAATCGGGGCAGGAAAGATAACTCATATTTTCCACCAAACCCAGCACGGGTACGTTCATAATATTTGCCATATTGATGGCTTTTTCCACCACCATTTTCACCAAATCCTGCGGCGTCGTTACTACCACGATACCGGAAATGGGAATGCTTTGAAACACGGTAAGCGGTACGTCGCCCGTTCCCGGGGGCATATCGATAAACAGCAAATCGACGTCCTTCCAAATAACGTCCGTCCAAAATTGCATAACCGTACCCGAAATAACCATACCGCGCCAAACGACGGGCATATTTTCCTGATCCAAAAGCAGGTTCATAGACATAAGCTGCATGCCCGACGGCGAAAGCACCGTATCGATACCAGCCTCGCTACCCGTTGCGTGTTCGTGTACCCCGAACATATGCGGAATGGAAGGACCTGTAATATCGGCGTCCATAATACCTACGCTGTTGCCTTTCTTTTGCGCCAAAGACGCTAAAAGCGCCGTCGTAAGCGATTTACCCACGCCGCCCTTGCCGCTCACCACGCCGATCACCTTTTTTATCGACGAGTCCTTATGCGGCGGTTTCAAAAAGCTTTGTTTATCCTGTTTTCTCGACGCACAATTCGAGGAACAACTGGAACAGTTGTGCGTACAATTTTCACTCATAAGCCATACACTCCTTTTTATGCCCATTTATTATACACTTGTTGCCAAAATTTGTCAAGATATTTGCATTGCTATCGACAATTAACAAACAAAAACGCAAAAAAGATTGAAAAATGGTTGCATTCAAGTGTAAAATGATGTATAATAAGTAGGCTGCGCGTAGGCGGGGAGGTAGCGGCACCCTGTATCTGCAATCCGCTATAGCAGAGCTGAATGCCTTTCCAGACGAGGTTTATGGAAGGTTGCGCGCCGTAAGGAACGTTGATCGTAAGGTCTTATGCAACGCAATGCCGTGAACCGTGTCAGGACGGGAACGTAGCAGCACTAAGCGGATGTTTGCGTGTGCCATAGGGTAGCTTTACGGGAGTCACCTGCGGCGTTTCCACTTCGGTAAATTTCGGCGAAAAAGGATCGCGCAGTTTTTTTGTATATTCCGAGGACGTCCCCCGATAAAAGCAAGGGTTAAGGAAACCAACCGTTTCCTTAACCCGTTTTTATATGCAAGCGTAGAGACATTCTCTCGCTGATAAAAGCAGTATGTTACGTTTCTTGCGTTTTATCCTGCTTTGGGGCAACTTTTTCACTGGAAATTGTTTCTTCCTTTTTACCGCGAATATCCAAGCCGTTCAACTTCTCGTCCTGCAACACAACGCCGCGTTGCAAAGTTGCATAGCCGTACTTTTCCCTAATTTTCGCCACCGCGTTTTCCGCCCGTTCTTTTTTATCGTATTCCGCCTTATTCGTCGCTTCGCCGATGGTCAGCTGTTCCACGTGATAATCAAACCCTGACGTCGTTACCCCCAACAGTCGCACCTTTGCGCCTAGCGGATAGTGTTTACAAAACAAGGAATAGGCAGTTTTTGCAATATCCGAACAAAGCGCCGTCGGTTCCACTTTCGTTTGCCAAGAAAAAAACTCCAGCCTATCGTTACGAACGGTAACGTGCACAGTACTTGCCCTGCCGACGTTTGCCTGTCGTTGGCGCGCGGCAACACTTTCGCTAATGGCATACAGCCAACGCTTGACTTCTTCCCTATCGGTAATATCCTTAGGCAGCGTTGTAGAATTGCCTACCGATTTCAAATCCTCAATCTTCTTTTCCCATTTAACAGGCTCGTCGTCCTCTCCGCGCGCGTGTATGCGCATTTGTCTACCGCGCTTGCCAAAGCGTTTTCTTAGCAGTTCTTCCTCTGCGTGCGCCAAATCCCCTATGGTATAAATACCCAAATGATGCAAGGTTTCTCTCGTCGCACCGCCCACCATAAACAACTCGCCCACAGGTAAAGGAAATACTACTTGCCGATAGTTTTCTTTGCTAATACAAGTAACAGCGTTAGGCTTTTTCAACTCGGACGCCAGTTTCGCAAAAATTTTATTATAGCTTACGCCGATGGAAACCGTCAAGCCCAGCTCTTTTTGCACTTCCTTTCTAATTCGCTCCGCAATCGTATATCCGTCCCCGAATAGCATCGTACTTTCCGTTACGTCCAAAGCACACTCGTCAATGCTGCATTCTTCAATTTTTTCCGTATAGCGGCCGTAAATAGCCTTTACCATTTCCGAATAACGCTTATATTCGTGATAATGTGAACCAACCATTTGCACGTTCGGGCATTTTTTTAAGGCAGAATACACTGTTTCCGCCGTTTTAATACCATACTTTTTCGCTTCTTCGTTTTTAGCAAGCACAATCCCGTGCCGTTCCTTTGGATCGCCGCATACAATCAAGGGTTTCCCTGCCAAATCGGGATTGAGCGCAATCTCCACCGAAGCAAAAAAATTATTTAAATCGGAGTGTAAAATCACCCGTTCGCGCATAGTCTTTTTCGTTTCCTTATTTACTTATTTTTCCGTTTTGTATTTTGCCAAATACGACGTTACTGAATGCGCCGCGACGTTTCCTTCCCCCACTGCCTTGGCGTATTGATAAGGCCGCCCCGTACAATCGCCTGCTGCGTATAAGCCTTGCAGGTTGGTTTGCATGTCACGATGCACGTTTACGTGATTATCAAGCATTTCAAGGCCGTCTACCAGCGTGTTTGCGGCAATACTTTCACGCAAGGAAAATACGCCGTCTACCGCAAACTCTTTATCAGCAAAAATCAGCTTTTCTACGCGTTTATCGCCTGCGATTTCCACGGGCATTTTTTTGATTATTTCCACGTTTTCAAGATGAATTTCCACGTCCTTATACATAGCAACCAAATACACTTTTTGCGCAAACGACGCCAAATGTTCAATCTCGTGTTCCAAGCGTTTGGACGTGCAAATTACGCCGATCGTTTTGCCTTTATACAAAAAACCATCGCAGGTAGCGCAGGTGCTTACGCCGCGCCCGACAAACTCCGTTTCCCCTTTAATGGTCTTTACACTTTCTACACCGCAAGCAAGAATAACTGCCCTGCTTTCATAGTATCCGCCCTGTTGCGTCGCAACGCCAAATTTACCATTCAACGCGTACACGCCTGCCACCTTTTCTTCATTTATTGCAATTTCTTCTTCATCAAGCTGTGCTTGCAACGCATTTAAAAACGCTTTACCGCTAACTGCGGAAAGCCCGGGATAATTGCGAATAAGCTCTGCTTTTTCAATTTTTTCAGACAAGTGTTTTGAGCCAAACAGCAAAAAACTTTTGCCGTTGGCTTTTAAAGTAAGCGCTGCGGATATCCCCGCCACGCCGCTGCCGATAACAATACAATCTACCATATTTTTCTCCTTAAAAAGAGTATACCACAAACCCTACAAAAAATCAAGCTCTCATTATATTTTCTATAAAAAATGCCCTTTCGCTTTCACAAAAGGGCTTGATATTCGTTAACCAATAGGAACCCAGTCCGTCCAGTATTCCTCATCATTTTCGTAAGGACTAAAATTAGAACTGCTTGAACTCGACGAGCTGTTTGAAGTACTGCCCGACGAACTGTTAGAACTGCTACTATTATTTTTGCTAGATGCATTTGAACCGCAAGCCGCAAAAACAAGCGTTGCACACACAAAACATATGCATGTTAATAAAAATTTCTTCATAAAATCATCCTTACTATTTTTATCTATTCTCAATCAATAGGCACCCAAGGTGTCCATCCTTCCTCGGGGTCAGAGGAAGAACTCGACGAACTAGAACTCGAACTCGACGAGCTGCTAGATGAACTAGACGAGCTAGAACTAGAGCTAGACGAACTGCTAGACGAACTGCTAGACGAGCTAGAACTAGATGAACTAGAAGAGCTGCTGGACGAGCTAGAAGAACTGCTGGACGAGCTACTAGATGAGCTAGAACTAGAAGAACTACTAGACGAACTAGAAGAACTGCTAGACGAGCTAGAAGAACTGCTAGACGACGTCCAGTCCGGCACGCTCGCATTCGTATTATTGACGCAGGCTACAAGCAATGTTGCCGACACAAAACAAAATAAAACCACAAGAAACTTTTTCATAATTTCCCCCTATGTTTATCCATATATTTGATATTATAACATAAAAAATAAAGAAAAGCAAGTTTATTATTTTTTGTTTCCGGAATATTTTTGATTTTTACGCAATTTTTTTTCTCAAAATAGGCAATACTCATACCATAAAAAGGAAAAGGTGATTTATTATGGAAAAACAAGTAATGGATGGAAATACGGCGGCATGCTACGTTTCCTATGCGTTTAGTGAAATTGCGTTTATTTACCCCATCACCCCGTCTTCCCCTATGGCAGAGCAAGCGGATTTATGGGCATCGCAAAGCAAAAACAATCTATTTAACCGCATACCGCGCATTGTAGAAATGCAATCGGAAGGCGGCGCTGCAGGTGCTGTACACGGCGCACTGACCTGCGGGGCTTTAACCACTACCTATACGTGTAGTCAAGGTTTACTTTTGATGCTACCAAATATGTATAAAATTGCCGGTGAGTTACTTCCCACGGTTTTCCATGTAAGCGCACGTGCACTTTCTACACACGCGCTGAGTATTTTTGGAGACCATCAAGACGTAATGGCAACACGGCAAACGGGCTTTGCTATGCTTTGTTCTTCCAACGTACAAGAATGTATGGATTTAGCGCTTGTTGCACATCTATCCACCTTGCAAACAAGCGTACCGTTTTTGCACTTTTTCGATGGTTTTAAAACTTCGCACGAACAGCAAAAAATCGAAGTATTTGAACGAGAGGAAATGTTACGTCTTATCAATGGCGACGATATAAAAAAATTTAAGTCACGCGCACTATCCCCTGATGCCCCCGTGCAACGCGGCACGGCGCAAAACGAAGATATCTATTTTCAAAACCGCGAACGCTGCAATACAGCACATCAAAGCGTAGCAGATAGCGTACAAGCCGTGATGGATAAGGTAGCGGAAATTACAGGTAGAAAATACCGTCTTTTTGATTATTTTGGAGCGCAAAACGCGGAACACGTAATCGTAATGATGGGCAGCGGCAGTGATACCATGTACGAGGTTATTGATAAACTTTGCAAGGAAAACCAAGCCGTTGGCTTATTGCAAGTACGGCTTTACCGCCCTTTTAATACACACGCGTTTATCGCCGCTTTGCCGCAAACCTGCAAGCGAATTGCCGTACTGGATAGAACGAAAGAAAGCGGCTCTATCGGCGAACCCTTGTATTTAGACGTATGCGCCGCTTTACAGGAACACGGGGCAAAACGCGTGGAGGTCTTTGGCGGCAGATACGGATTAGGAGGCAAAGATTTTACACCCGCTATGGCGTTAGCAGTGATTAAAAATTTACGCGCGGCACAACCTAAAAACCATTTCACCGTCGGTATTGACGACGACGTTACGTTTACGTCGTTGGATTTTTCCACGCCGTTTTATTCCGCGCCCGAAGATTGTACCGCTTGTCTATTTTACGGTTTAGGATCAGATGGTAGCGTGGGAGCGAATAAAAACTCTATAAAAATTATCGGTAATCACACTCCCCTGCACGTACAAGCGTATTTTGCCTACGACTCCCGAAAATCAGGCGGCGTTACGATATCGCATTTGCGCTTTGGCACTTCACCTATCCATTCCGCGTACCTTATCGATTGTGCCGATTTCATCGCTTGCCACAATCCGTCCTATTTAACGCGTCTTGATATGCTTTCAAAAATCAAGGAAGAAGGAACGTTTTTGCTAAACTGTCCTTGGGAAACGCAAGAACAGTTAACGGAACACTTACCCGCAAGCGTAAAACAAGCCCTCGCACAAAAACGCGTGCGCTTATACGTGATTGACGCCACAAAAATTGCGCAAAACGTTGGCTTAAAAGGACGTACAGGCACGATTATGCAAGCCGCTTTCTTTTATTTGCAGCCAAAAATATTACCGTATAAACAAGCAATTTCCCACCTAAAAGAACA
The DNA here is from genome assembly GCA_045632625.1 of Candidatus Scatosoma sp. Lineage (GTDB taxonomy): Bacteria > Bacillota > Clostridia > Christensenellales > Borkfalkiaceae > Scatosoma. Next base: position 18,852 of record JAZQWZ010000084.1, read on the forward strand.
ATTACGCGCATCATTTAAGCGCAAAGGCGAAAACATCGTACAAGCAAATTATCTTGCCGTAGAGGTTGTACAAAATGCAATAACCGCAATTTCCGTACCCGATTTTTGGCAAGATAATCAAGAACAACCACAAGCGAAAACAAAACAAGCTGGCTATTTCGAAAATTTTATTACTCCCATTTTACGATTGCAAGGTGACAATTTACCCGTGTCGGTTTTTCAAGCAGACGGAACCGTTCCCACGGCTACCGCACGCTTAGAAAAGCATGGCGCCCCACCGCTCCTTCCCGTGTGGATAAAGGAAAACTGTATACAGTGCAATCAATGCGCTTTCGTATGTCCACACGCATGTATTCGTCCTTATCTTGTTGATGTCAACGCGGACATGCCCCCTTCCTTTGAGACTTTACCTGCTACTGGCGAAAAAGAAAAAGCGTTCCGCATACAAGTATCGCCCAACGATTGCATGGGCTGCAGCGTATGCGCAAACACCTGTCCCACAAAAGAAAAAGCACTGGTTATGCAGCCATCCGAAAAACAAATTCCCACACAAGAATACAACTGGGAATACGCGCAAACGTTGCCACAGCAAACCACTTCTTTGCCTAGACATTCGGTTAAAGGCAGTCAGTTTTATCCGCCGCTTTTTGAATTTTCCTACGCTTGCGCAGGTTGCGGAGAAACACCTTATATCAAGGTGCTTACGCAACTGTTTGGCGAGCGTATGGTAATTGCCAACGCGACGGGTTGTTCATCTATCTACGGCGGCAACGCGCCTATTTGTCCGTACAGCGTCAACCGCGACGGCAAAGGTCCCGCTTGGGCAAATTCACTGTTTGAAGACAATGCAGAATTTGGTTTGGGCATGCGTCTTGCGGCAGAAATCAATAACAAAAAGCACAGCATTTGGCTCATCGGCGGCGATGGTTGGGCGTATGATATCGGCTACGGCGGACTTGACCACGTACTTGCCTTAGGGGCGAACGTGAACGTGCTTGTTTTGGACAGCGAAGTATATTCCAACACAGGCGGTCAACTTTCCAAAGCCACGCCGCTTGGCGCGTCAGCGCGGTTTTCCGTACAAGGGAAACGCACGAATAAGAAACCTCTTGGGCTTATGGCCATGCAATATAATAACGTTTACGTGGCACAAGTGAGTATGGGCGCGAACAAAGCGCAACTTTTAACTGCCTTAACGGAAGCGCAGGCGTTTAACGGTCCTTCGCTCATCATTGCTTACTCGCCCTGCATTGCACACGGCGTAAATTTAAGCAAATGTATGGAAGAAGAACAGCTTGCCGTAGCTTGCGGTTACTGGCCGTTATATCGTTTTAATCCCGATAATAAAAACCAGAACAAACCGCTTTTATCACTCGACAGCAAAGCGCCCAACGGTCAATTTAGAGAGTTTTTGCAAGGAGAAGGCAGATTTTCCGCTATGTTTGCAGAAAACAATCAAGAAACGCAAGCTTTATTAGAGCTTGCGGAAAAGGAAATGCAGGAAAGATACGCGTATTTACAAAAACTTGCACAAATGTTATAAAAACACAAAAGAATTTTTTTAAAAGATATTGACATTTTTTTCCTTTTTTATTATAATATTTATGTGTGCAATGAAAACACGCTAAATATTTTAAGAAAAGGATGATGGTCATGAAAAAATTTGAATGTCAAGTATGTCACTACGTTGCGGAAGGCGAAGCGCCCGAAGTTTGCCCCGTTTGCAAGCAAAGCGGTAAATTTGTAGAATTGAACCCTTTGAAAGGCTCGAAAACGGAAGCCAACCTTTGGACGGCGTTTGCAGGCGAATCGCAAGCAAGAAACAAATACACCTACTTTGCAAGCAAAGCAAAGAAAGAAGGCTTTGTACAAATCGCAGCGCTTTTTGAAGAAACGGCAAATAACGAAAAAGAACACGCTAAAATTTGGTTCAAGCTTTTGCACGGCGGTGCAATCGGCTCTACGGCTGAAAACTTGCTTGCTGCTGCGGAAGGTGAAAATTATGAATGGACGGATATGTACGCTGAATTTGCAAAAGTAGCACGCGAAGAAGGGTTCGATGATATCGCTGCACTCTTCGACGGCGTTGCGGCTATTGAAAAAGAACACGAAGAAAGATACAGAAAGCTTTTGGAAAACGTGAAAACCAACAACGTGTTCGCCAAAGCGGAAAAAACCACTTGGAAATGCGCAAACTGCGGCCATATCGTGGAAGGCGAAAGCGCTCCCGACGTTTGCCCTGTATGTGCACACCCCCAAGCTTATTTCGAAGTTCGCGCTGAAAATTATTAATCTTCTAAACTTCACAAAAAAAATAAATATCCTCGCGTGAAAGGGTGATGTTCTTAGCGGAGAATTTAAAAGCTCTACTAAGCGCAAGCATCGCATTTGACTGGTCAAACACCAATATGGGTTAAGCCCAAACCCTTATAACGACAGAAGAGAGAACAAATCGGTTTATAGCCGAAAAGTTCTCTCTTTTTCTGTTGGTTTTCGGTTTAGAGTTATGAGGCTCGCATTGCTCGCCGTTATGAGCTTGCACAGCAAGCGTTATGATATGATTGCCTTTGCAATCTATAACTTGGCGAAGCCAATCATAACAATGCGTAATCATTTCATAACTCATAACTTGCCCGCAAGGGCAATCATAGTTTAGCGTGAATACTCCGTTAAGAGTATCACGCTAAAACGCGGGGATATTTATTCATCGCGTACATGGTATATTCCATGTATACATCAAAGGAAAATAATCGTGTTCGTTGATATCAATACGCGTATTTTGCAACACGAACTCTATCGCACGCGCCTTTTGTACTTCGTGCGATTGATTTTCATACTTTTTCGCGTTCTCTACCAGCCCGCTTTTTATCTCTTCCACCGAGAGTCCCGTATTTTCAGGACATTCCCAACCGTGATATGCCATACGCTGATATGGATTAAAC
>JAZQWZ010000085.1:0-6370 GCA_045632625.1 Candidatus Scatosoma sp.
GTGAAAAAGTACGCAGTGATGTACGAGCCTAAACAAATCGTAGGCCGCGCTTGGAAAGATTTAAAGCGCAAAAACCGCGACGTGTCCATTTGCGGTGCGTACACCAAGGGCCAAGCGTTGCTTGTCAAGCTTTTGCCCCACCGCGCCGTAATGCGCATTTGGCTGAAACAACAAAAATTAAATTGAGTAAATACCTTTTATCCCCCTTTGCGCAAGGGGGATTTTTTCCTGTTTTTAAGGCACAATAATAAAACCGCATATTTACTCAAATCAAATTTTATCGTTTGAAATTCGCCTAATTTTAAGTGTAAAAACACCGCAGGAAACCCTGCGGTGTTCTTTTGTGTTTTTACAGCTTTGTATGCTGTGTTGTTTGTGATTATTTGCGAACCATTTCTACGTAACCGCACATATAATCTACGGGATACGAAGCGCCCGTTAAGCCGGTGTTGAACATCATAAACGCTTGCTTATCATCCGTAGGTGCATTTGCTGCATTAAACGCCGTGAAATCGTCTGCGGTAAGTGCTCCGACACCACCTTGTTGATATTTAGCCAACGCAGTTGCAGTTTTCATGGTATCTAAATATTCATTCAAACCCGTTACTTTTACGTAAGGCATTTGATGAGGATCGTTTAACCATTCTGCATTTTCACTGTTCGAGCTTCTATACAGAAGAACAAGGTTCATATATTCAACTTCCTGCGTATCTTTTTGAATGATAGTTACAGGAACAAACGGAACCTTTGCGCCAGTCAACAAAGCCGAATAGTTGGTTACAAGCGTTCCTTCAATAGCAGCTTTCATATCCGTTGCCAAGGGAGACATACCGCGAGATGCAAAATACGTTTCTTCGCCCGTAATCCAGTTTTCAATTCTGGTGTTATCCACTGCAAGTTCAGAGCATACGTCTGTAGCCACCGCATGATCGTCAAAGTGAATAGCAGCACCTGCGCAGCTTCCAAGATAAGAATTTGTAAACGTAAACTTCGTCAAACCAAAACCGTATGCTTGGTTGGACCACGAATAGTCAAGCTTTGCGTGGTTTACCGTCCATTGCGTGGGTTGTGCGTTGTTAGAAACTTCGCCAACATCACTATCGCTGAACAATGCAATGTTGGTTCTGATAATCGTTGCGTTGTCGACAGCAACTTTACCGCCGCGCGCTAAAATACCGTGATATGCACCACTGTATACTAAATAGTCGCCAGTTTGCCCGCCACTGGTAAAGTTTTTAACAACTGCATACGCTTCACCCGTGTAGTTACCCGTGATATACAAATCGTTAAACGTAGCTTGGCTGCCGTTGTCGTACTTGCCATTGATAATGTTGTGATACAAGAAGATACCGATTTGCATATTATTCAAGAAATAAGGTGCAAGCGTATTATCCTTAGGAGATGCACCCCATTCATGGCCATCGATTGCGTTGTTACCCAAAGGCAAAGCACTGCCGTCAATCTTGAAGAAGTTACCGTTAACAACTACACTGTCGCCGCTTGCCGCTACGATACGCGTATATACACCATTCTCATATTCATTCTTAGGTACGGGATTGCCGTTTGCGTCATTGCCGTGAATGCGATCTGCAGGCATCGTCGCTTTTACGTTGCGAAGCAAGTTGATTTCGCGAACGTTCAAATCGCCGTAAGCCGCTCTTAAACTTGCATCGTCATATACGTTGACGCCACCGTTTACTTTTACCGTCATGGTAAGTTCGTGTGCCGCTTGCAAGGTATATTTAGGTTTGAGTTGCAACGTTACCGTTTGACCGATCAACGAGCTGTCAAACGTAACCACACCGTCAACAATAGAAACACCCGCTACGTTTTCACTTACAGTCAAGTATGCTTCGTTTACCGTAATAGGTGTAGTACCCGTTGCCACTCTTACGTCAGGAATAAAGTTCGTTGCACCAACGCTCATCACTGCATCAGATTTTTTATCCATGAAGTCGTTTCTGAAATTGTTGGTCGTAGACAACCAAGCCGTTTGATAATCACTGCTAAACGTAAAGGAGCTGATTTGTTTTACAACCTTTGCTTGACGGGTATAGGTGATTTCGTTTCCGCCGTCCTCTCTGGTAATCTCCAACTGGAAGCTACCTACGGCATTTGCCGTGAATGCCGCAACGCCCGTTTGCGTTGCTACGCCCGTAGCATTTTTCAAGGTTACCGACTTTGCACCGCTACTGAAATCGTAAGCAACACCTGCTACAAACACGTATGCAAATTCATCATCCTTATCTGCTCTTTCTTTGAAGAAATTATTTTTCGTCAAGAACGTTTCATCGCCATTCTCTTCGGGATCTTCTACAAGTTTTTCCCAAACCGCCGTTACGGAAATACTATCCGCATAGGTGTACGCACCGCTTGCCGCAAATGCGTTGTTGCCGTATTTGAAGCCTTCAAATTTATAACCGTTTCTAACGGGCGTAGGAATGCTATACGTCGTGCCGTAAACTACGGAAACAGAGTATTGCGCTTGATTGTCAATCATACCGCCGTCAAGGTTTACACTGAGCGTATAGGTGTTAGGCGTATATTTTGCATACAAGGACATATCGTCGTTGACAGCCGTACCGCTTACAAACGCCGTCGTAAGCGCACTGTCCGTATACCAGCCGTTAAACGTATACCCGGCTTTTGCAGGTGCGTCTGCAAGCGTGGTAAGCGCCGAGCCGTCGTCTACTACCTTACGAAGGGAAGCGATTTCTGCCGTGCCGTCATAGAAGAATACCGTGCTCTTGCCAGATGCGGGATCTTTTTCCCACGTTGCAACAACAAAGATATCCGTCGTCCACGTATACGTACCCGTTGCCGCAAAGACTTGGTCGTTCAAGGTATAGCCGCGGAAGAAGTAGCCTGCACTCGTAGGCGCTGCCGGAAGCGTATAGGCTTCGCCATAAACAGCCGTGGTATCCAACGAAACGTCGCCGTCTTGGTTTACAGTGATGTTAAACGTCTTAGGTGCAATCTTTACGTACAACGTCAACGCGCCGGTTACAGGCGTATCAAAATCGTATGCGGTCGTCATTTCAGCGTCCGTGTAAATACCCACTACTTCATAACCTGCTTCGGGGCTATTCCAAGCTTGCACTTTTGAGCCGTGTTCTACGTTTTCTTTCTTGTCAAGTTCGTTCGTACCGTCCGTGAACGTTACCGTGTACTTGTTGAGCGTCCAGCTTGCGCTGACACGCACGGAGCCCGTTCTGGTATACGTACCGCTTGCAGGGAATGCTTCGCCGTCCAACGTCCAGCCGGCAAAGGTATAACCTTCTCTCGTGGGCGTAGGAAGCGTGTACGCTTCGCCCGTCTTTACAGCCACTTTGTTTTCTTCCATCGTACCCTTGTTTAAGTTAAACGTGATATACAACGTGTTCGCTTCAAACTTAGCGTACAAAGTGAGATTTGCGCTGAGCAAATCGGGGGTGTAAGGAACGGTAAGCGCTTCATCAACGAACCAGCCCTTAAAGGTGTACCCTTCTTTCGTGGGTGCGGGAGGCGCGTCCAAATGTGTCGCTTTGTCCTTTTCCATCGTGGAGATAACTTCGCCGTTATACATAAGCGTAACGGTATATTTTTCATCTCCCTTAGGAACGCAGCTTGCCATCGTCAAACAGCCGAGTGCAAGCACTGACAATAAAAGACTTTTGATTTTTTTCATAGTTCTTTTCTCCTTTATTCTTTTCACCGCTGTCGCGGTGTTAAGTTTCGTTTTTTTTATTTGCGCGGGCTTTATAAATCGCCGCCGCCGCTAATATCAATTTTAGGAACCAAAACAATCGTGTCCGTGATATAGCTGCCGTCAAGCGTCGTAACCGTAATACGCACGTCGATATCGTCAATAAACGTAACCAGTCCGCTTTCGCTTACGATGACCGAGTCAGGACGGTCACACGAAAAACTTACCTTTTGGTTAGAAGCGTCTTCGGGTGCCACTACCCAATATAACTGATAGTCACGAACGGAATCGGTCAATTCTACTTGTATATATTCCACTTCATCTTCAATTTTTGTACCGTCTTGGTAGGTGAAATATAAATCCGTAATCATTTTTGTTTTATTTGTACCAAAAATAGCCAAACCGAATACGCTGATCAACAGCACGGCGAGAACACATTCCACTAAAACGATTATAAACACAATTTTCTTGTTCATTTGTTCTCTCCGTTACATTTGAATTTCGTTAAAGTATACTTTGATATTGCGTCTAAGCAAGTAGATACGCGCCACAAGGAACGCCGCGGCAATCGCAAGCAAACGTACCCAACCGCTGACAAATGCGTCCATCAACAGCAAAAGTGATAACGCCCCTAACAGCGTTGCCGTAATAAACCCGATTACCACCGCTTTGCCGATGTTTACGTTGTCTACTACGTTGTTGCCCTTGGTTGCATAATCCAAAATGCGTGGATTGTTGATATCCAGTTGGAAACTCCACAAAATATGCCCCATTGTCGTCAACACGAGCAATACCGCCAAAAGCACCAAATCCACCGTCGTCAACGTTGTGATAATACGGAACATAATAAACGTGAATATCAATGCTACCATATTGACGCAAGAGGTAACCGCTATTTTCGCCCAACAGATAACCGACGTGTTGGACGGTGCGGTTTTGAGCACTGCAAATTCATTACCTTCGGACGAGATTGCCGCGGCTACGTTTGCATTGTTGGCACTTAAAATATTGATGGTAATCATTACGTTGAACGCAACGCTCATGAAATCACCCAACATATTTTTATTGATGACAAGCAATATATAATTGAACACGTACACAAGGAACGGCAACATCAAAATGGTGATAACCGCCGAGTTAACCGATTGCGAGTTTCTAAAAAACAGTTTAAGCTCTTTTCTAAAAAACGTCAAGAACAGGTTGTTTTGTTTGTGATAACGCACTTTATGCTTTTTCGTTCTGCCCGCTTCGCTTGTAGACGAAACCGCTTTGAAATAGAAGGGACGCGCAAGCAGGAAGCACGCCACCGCAACCGCAGCAAACACTCCAAGCGAAATGGTGAGCGACAACAGCAAATCACTGGCAAACATCGCTTTACCGATAAAGATATACCACAGCGACCATTTGCTAAGCGCAATTAAAAACGCTTCCACTTTTTTGATGAATTGACCATAGATAGCAACCAAACGCAAAGGATCGGGCAGTTGTTGCAAAATCATGGTTACGCCAATAAACGCCACAACAAGGAATGCCACAACCAGCACTGCATAAACGGTTAAATGCTTTTCCAAAAACCGCTTTACATAAATGAGCGGAATGGACAAAAGCGCGCCGATAAGCACAGGGAACATGCAGAGCATGAACCACATAGGCAAAAGCAACAGCCAATACGCTACACCGCCCGTCACCATACCGAACGCCAAGAGGATCGGCGCAAGGAAATATGCGCTCTTTTTCATTTCCGCGATACCAAACACCACGATTTTGCTTAAAAAGATTTCGCCGTAGGTACACGGGAACACAAGCAGCATTGTATTCTCTTTACTGGTGTATAGCATGGCCATCATGCTGCTGATAGACGAAAAAATGGTGAATACCTGCGTTAAAAAAATAAAACAGATAAACAATTCTTTCGACGTTTTTACTTGGAACGTTTTGTTTAAGAAAGAGAGTGCGAACATGATTACCGCCGTAACGACAATCGTCAAGCACGCTTTCAAAAACGTAATAAACGCCTTTTTCTTAGCACTGCGGGATTTCTTTGCGCGAAGCTGATCGCCCATTTGCATAAGCGAAAGATACTTCACACGGCGAAACGCAGTGTTTTTCATTTCTTTCGTTTCACTCATATCTTATTTCTCGCTTTTTTCTTCTTGGGTGGCGTCGCTAGCCGCCGTTTCCGCTTCTTCGGGCGGTATTGCTTGTTGCGCATATTGCAAATACAATTCTTCCAAGGAAATGCCTTCCTTCAAAATATCCGCAACGCGATCTACCCTGCGAATTTTACCGCCGCTGATAATCGCAATTCTATCGCAAATTTTTTCAACGACTTCGATAACGTGGCTGGAGAAGAATACAAAGTTGCCTTCGTCCGCGTGCTTACGCATACATTCTTTAATTTGCCAAGAGCTGGTGGGATCCAAACCCGTCAAGGGCTCGTCCAAAACCCAAACCTTGGGATTATGAATGAGCGCGCCGATTACCATCGTTTTTTGTTTCATACCATGGGAATAGCACTTAATTTCGCTATCTAGCGCCTTTTCCAAATGGAACATTTTTGCGTATTTTTCAATACGTTCGTTTTTGTCTTTTTCGTCTACCATATACAAATCGGCAACGTAACTGATATATTCTCTGCCCGTCAAGTTTTCGTATACGGCGTGGTTATCGGAAACGTAACCCATT
>JAZQWZ010000086.1:0-20213 GCA_045632625.1 Candidatus Scatosoma sp.
GAGCTTGTACAAGAACAGCTGGTTGCCGGTATGACGGGCAAGCAAGCGGACGCGATTGCAAGGGATTATTTAACGGCACAGGGCTTGGGCGAATTGTTTACGCACTCGCTTGGACACGGCGTTGGCTTAAATATCCATGAAGCACCGTCGCTGAGCGTGAAAGGCGAAACGGTTTTGGAAAACGGTATGGTTTTCTCGGACGAGCCTGGGGTATATAAAGAAGGACAATACGGTATTCGTATCGAAGATACGGTGTATCTCAAAGACGGAAAAGTTAAGAGTTTTATGTCTAAAACGGATAAAAAACTCGTGATTTTATAAAAAAGAAAAATATATTTGTAGCACAAGGAGAAAAATTGTATGGCTCAAATTTTAGCAGGTGATATTCGTAAAGGCGTAACTTTTGAATACAAGAGTGGTGTTTACACCGTTACGGAATTCCAACACGTAAAACCCGGTAAGGGCGCAGCTTTCGTTAGAACGACGCTTAAAAACGTTGTTACGGGACAAGTTTTGTCTAACGAAACGTTCAACCCTACCACCAAGCTTGAAACGGCGCAAGTGGAAACCAAGAAGATGACGTATTCCTATTTCGACGGCGAATTTTATGTATTCGTAGACGAGGAATGGAACCAAGAAAACTTGACGTTCGACCAAGTGGAAGACGCGCTTAAATACATCAAGGAAAACGATATGGTTACCGTGAAATTCCTTTATGGCAAAGCGTTCTCCGTAGAACCTGAAAACTTCGTTGAACTGAAAGTTATCGAAGCGGAACCCGGCGTTAAGGGCAACACCGCTACCAACGTTATGAAGAATGCGAAGGTAGAAACGGGTGCGACCATTCAAGTGCCTATGTTCGTGGAAGAAGGCGAAACCATTCGTATCGACACGAGAACGGGCGAATACATGAGCCGCGTATAAGCTGTTTTTGATTAGATAAATAACAACGATAAAAATGCAGGATATGTCTATCCTGCGTTTTGTCGTGTTTGGAAAGGAGCAAGAAAAAATGAAAGCTGTGGTACAACGCGTGAAACATACTACGCTGTGTGTGGACGGGGAATTGATATCGCAAATACCGTTTGGCTTGACGGTATTTTTAGGTGTAACTGCGACGGACACGCAAGCAAATGCAGATTATTTGATGAAGAAAATTGCCAATCTGCGTATCTTTGAAGATGAGAACGGTAAGATGAATTTATCGGTAAAAGACGTAGGCGGCGAAGTACTGCTCGTTTCACAGTTTACTTTATACGGCGATGCGTCGCACGGCAATAGACCCAGCTTTACGGCGGCGGCTCGTCCTGAAATAGCAAAACCGCTGTACGAATATGCGGTGGCCGCGTTGGAAAGCAACGGCGTTACGGTGCGCCAAGGCGTCTTCGGCGCAGATATGCAAATTTCTCAGCATAACGACGGGCCTGTTACTATTTTGCTGGAAAATTGATCAAGGACGTACGCTTTAAGCGGTGAAATTCTTAAAAATCAAGGACTCTACTCACGGTAGAGTTCTTTTTTTGTGTGAATTTATAAAGCGAGAGCACCAAATGATAGGATTTTTATGTAAAAAATGATAAAAAAAGCCGAAAAACACATTACAAGCATATACTATGCGTTGTATGTGTACTATGTAATGCGGTGCTGTATGCAAATCGTACGGTAGAATGCTATCTACCCTGAGTAGAGTGATGGATATACGTTTAGTGGAACGTAAGGGAAGCGCAGTAGACGTAAAAAGGCAGTGAGTAGGTTGATTTTTTGGAAAAAAGGGCATACAATTTGTTTGCAAGTAAACGGCGCTTGTGTAAAATGCCGTGCTGTGTGAATATCGCAAAGAAAAAACAAAGCAATGCTTGAAAATAAGTAGGAGTGTATATATTATGTGTATGAACAAACAACAAATTGTGCCGGTGTTTTATGCAACGGACGAACATTATTTACCGTACCTTGGGGTTGCCTTATCGTCATTGATTGCGCATTGCGATAAGAATAGAAAATATGCGGTTCACGTGCTGACAAACGGAAAGCTTGGCGAAAAAGCGAACGATATCGAAAGTATGCAAACACAAAACCTTTCCGTGCAGTTTCATAACGTTTCCAAGCAAATACGCCGCATCATAGGGGATTTGCATTGTCGGGATTATTATACACCCGCCATATTTTATCGGTTGTTTATTCCCGATTTATTTCCGCAATACGACAAGGCGATATATTTGGATTGCGACACTGTGTTGCAGGCGGATATTGCCGAATTTTTCGACGCGGACTTAGGCGACAATCTTTTGGGGGCGGTTGCCGACGCGGCGGTTGCTACGACAAGAGAGTTTCGCGCGTATACTCGTAAAGCGTTGGGGATAGAACCCGATTGTTATTTTAATTCGGGGGTGTTATCGCTCAATTTGAAAGCCTTGCGCGCTATGCATTTTTACCGCGCCTTTTGCGATATGCTGCATGCGTATCGGTTTATCGTTGCACCCGATCAAGATTGCTTGAACGTAATTTGTAAAGGGAAAGTGCATTATTTTTCCAAAGAATGGAATTATATGCCGATTTTGGGAAAATGTGAAACGGCGCTTAAACTCGTGCATTACAATTTGTCTTTAAAACCGTGGCATTATGATCATATCGCGCACGGGGAATTGTTTTGGGAATATGCAAAAACAACGCCTTTCTATGGGGAGATTTTATTAGATAGGCGTGCCTTTACGGCGGAACAAGCAAGGCGTGACGAAGAATGCGGTTTAAAGCTGATTGCCTTGGCAAATGCGGAAGCAAACAGCGTAAACAACTATTTAAAAACCGTATCTAAAAAGCAACAAGAAAAGAGTAAAAATTGGATAAACAATGGGGGCAGGTATGCGTTCAACACAAATTGCAAACGAGCGGTTACAGCTTATTCAAAAGATTGAAAGTTTGGAAAAACAAGGAAAATTTCATACGCCTGCGGAAAACGATCCTCCGCACGAAGAATTGTTGCCCGAAGAGATAGATTATCTGCTTGAAAAACGAAGCAGCCGTATAAAAATGAAGCTTGCGAACTTTGTAGGGGATAATTATTTCAAGCGGTTGATACGAAAGGGGGAATTGATGATTGACGGAGTGGAAGGCACGGAACACTTGTCGGCGCTTGAAAACGGCGCGATGCTTACCTGCAATCATTTTTCCATCGCCGACCATTATATGGTTTATCACGCGGTAAAAAAATATTTGCCGAAAAAATATTTGCATAAGATTATTCGAGAAGGCAATTATAAGGGTTTTAAAGGCTTGTACGGTTTTTTGTTTCGGCATTGTAACACGCTGCCGCTCTCTTCTAATCGGCGTACGATGATGAAGTTTTTTTCGGCAACGCAAGCCTTGCTAAAAAGCGGGGAAACGGTACTTATTTATCCCGAACAAGAGATGTGGCGTAATTATAAAAAACCGCGTCCATTTTTGGTGGGAGCTTTTAAAATTGCTTGCAAAGCAGACGTGCCGGTAGTACCGATATTTATTACCATGCAAGATAGTAAGCGGTTGGATAAAGACGGCTGTCTCTTACAACGGTATACCGTGCATATTATGCCTGCGGTCTATCCCGATAAAACGCTTGGGGATAAGGAGCGCGTAGAAACCATGCAAAAGCAGGTGGAAACGCTGTATAAGGAAAAGTATGAACAGGTGTATGGCGTTCCTTTGCAATATACCTGCAACGTATAATAATTTTTATGTTGATTGCATACCTGCTATGCGCGTTTTGTGAAGTTTAGCACAAAATTTCTATAAAATTTCAAGAAAAACACGTCTGAGAATATCGGTCGTGTTTTTCTTGCTTTCACGCACTTTTTTGCGCTCTTTTTTATATTTATAAAAAAATATAAAATTTTTTTCACAAAAAAAAGGAAATCGGCATACTTTTGTCGAATAATATTAATGAGGAGAAAAATTGCGATGATACAAAAAGAAGAATTTTCCTGCGTGCGCGAGCGTGTATGCGCACAAGAGCAACAAACGTTATCGCCCTTTGCGCAAAAGTCCGCGGAAACAAAAGGCAGGCAACGCCCAGAGGAACCGTGCTATTTCCGCACGGAATTTCAGCGTGATAGGGACCGTATCGTGTACAGCAATGCGTTTAAGCGTTTAAAAAATAAAACGCAGGTATTTTGCGCTCCCGAAGGCGACCATTACATCACGCGTTTGACACATACCTTTGACGTGGCGCAAATTGCACGCTCGATTGCCCGTACTTTGCGGCTTAACGAGGATTTGGCGGAAGCCATTGCGCTTGGGCACGATTTGGGGCATACGCCGTTTGGACACGTGGGCGAAATGGTGCTGGATAAGCTGACCTCGAACGGCTTTGAGCATAACGAACAATCGCTCCGCGTTGTCGATTATTTAGAAAAAGACGGGCGCGGCTTGAACTTAACGGAAGAAGTGCGCGACGGTATTTTGCAGCATAAAAGCTCGGGAAACCCCATGACGTTGGAAGGACAAGCGGTATCCTTAGCTGATAGAATTGCGTATATCAATCACGACATTGAAGACGCTATCCGCGCAGGGATTATAAAAGCGGACGCTTTGCCGAAATCAGCGGTGGAAGTGCTTGGCAATAAAACGAAAACGCGTATTCATACGATGATCACGGATATTTACGAGCATTCTTATGGGCAAAATTTCGTGCAGATGTCCGCGCCTGTGATGGGGGCCATGAACGAGCTTCGCAATTTTATGTTCCAAAACGTGTATCATTTGACGAATAAGAGTATGCAAGACCGTGCAGAGCGTATGCTGACGCAGTTGTTTGTGTATTTTACCAACCACATTGACGAGTTGCCCAAACGCTACTTGCGCAGATTAGAAACGGATGGTAAGGAATGCGTGGTTTGCGATTATATTTCCGGTATGACGGACAAATACGCAATCAGTTTGTTTGAAAACTTGTTTATTCCGTCAACCTTTGCATTAGGGGGTGTGCTTTGAGTGTAGGCAGGGGGTTCGATTCCAGATTTATGGACGAACTGAAACAAAAAAACGATATTGTCGAAGTAATCGGCAGTTATGCGGCACTGGACAGGAAGGGGAATACGCACTGGGCGTGCTGTCCGTTTCATCACGAACGCACGCCGTCGTTTGCCGTCAATCAAGCGGAACAATTTTACCATTGTTTTGGTTGCGGTGTATCGGGCGACGTTGTGAAATTTGTGCAGGAGATGGAAAGTACTGATTTTATGGGTGCCGTTCGTATCTTGGCGGAACGTGTAAAAATGCCCGTGCCGGAAAGCAATTTCGATTCGGAAAAGTCACTTGCGATGAAGAAAAAACGCGATGCGCTTGCCTCGATTATGCTGGATTCGGCGAAATTCTATCTTGGCAATTTGTACAGCGGGGACGAGCGTGCCGAGGCGCATTTGCAATACATCCAACATCGCAAGCTTTCGCCGTCAACCGTAAAGAAATTTGGGTTGGGTGCGTCGCTGGATTTTTTCTCTTTGCCTGAGTATTTGGCGGGCAAGGGGTACACGCGGCAGGATTTGCTGGACAGCGGTGTGCTGACGGAAAGCCGGAACGGTAAGCTGGTCGATTCGCAGGCAGGGAGATTGATTTTTCCCATTATCAATGCGCTGGACGAAGTGGTAGCGTTTGGCGGGCGGCTTTTGGAAAAAGCGGATTTTGCAAAATATAAAAACACCAAGGAAACGGTGCTGTTTAATAAGAGTAAAACGCTGTATAACATCAATCTTTTGAAGAAGCTCAAACGCAAGCAAGCCGTGCCGTATGTAATTTTCGTGGAAGGGTATATGGATACCATTTCTCTGTATCAAGCGGGATTTGAAAACGTAGTGGCGTCCATGGGTACGGCATTGACCAAGGACCAAGCGCGGCTGGTAAAACGGTATTCCGATAACGTAATGATTAGCTACGACGGCGATTTTGCAGGACAAAAGAATACCTTGCGCGGTTTGGAAATTTTAAAAGACGAAGGCTTGAAGGTGCGCGTGGTGCCGCTTCCCGAAGGCGCGGACCCTGACGACGTAGTAAAGCAGGGCAAGGACGTGTACCAGAAGTGTTTGGACGACGCGATGCCGCTTATCGATTACAAAATTTTGTATGCGGAGCGCAAGTACGATTTATCGCAAACGACGGACAAGCGCGCGTTTATCGGCGAAGCGCTTGCGGTGGTTGCCGAAGCGGAAAGTGAAAGCGTGAAGGAAGAACTGCTTAGGAAACTGCGTGATAAAACGGGTGTGTCGTATACGGCGTTAGAACGCGATTTGCAAAGCGTGCAAAAGGGCGTACCGCCTGAAAAATTAGCGCCTGCCGTGCAAGAACAAACGCGGATAGCGGAAACGGCATCGGGGGCGGATAAGCTTGTCAAAGCCATGCGTTTTATCTTGGCAGCTAAGTTGTTTTCTATGCCGTATGCCAAGGGGTTGGATTTGCAAACGTTACGCTTTGCGGACGCTACGCACCAAATTATCGGGCAGTACGTGATGGCAAGAGAAAAGGCGGGCGAGCGTATTCGTCCAAGCGAGCTTTTCGAGCTGTTGGAAGAAGACAGCGTGGAGCTGAATGAAATTTTTAATTTCAATTACGAAGATAAACTAAGCGGTGAAGTGGGACAGCGGTTTTTTGAAGATAGCGTGAAAACGTTACAGCTGGAACAAATCGACAGGCAAATTGCCGAATACACGGCAGGCTTGAAAGAGCAGTCGGATACGGCAAAACGAAAAGAGATTATGCTGAGAATAGCACAACTGACAAAAGAAAGAAATCAATTAAAAAAATAAAAAAAGGCGGACGCCGCTTTTGAATAAACGGAGGATAAAAGGGTGAATATATCCGAACAAAAACTCAACGAGCTCGTTACGGGCATTATCAACAATTACAGCAAGAAAGGCAGTATTTCTACCAACGCGCTTTGCGATATTTTGGAAAAGCACGATATCGACGCAAACCAAATGGATTTTGTGTATAAATCGCTTAGCGAAGCCAGCATCCAAATCGTCGATGAGGACCAAAGGGATAGAGAACTTTTTGAACAAGCGCTTTCCGATATCGGGTTGGACGATCCCGTTAAAATGTATCTCAAAGATATCGGTAGAGTGCCTCTTTTGACGGTGGACGAAGAAGTGGATTTAGCGCGCCGTATGCAGGAAAACGACGCAAGCGCAAGAAAACGCTTGTCGGAAGCTAACTTGCGTTTGGTGGTTTCCATTGCAAAACGCTACGTGGGGCGCGGTATGCTTTTCTTGGATTTAATCCAAGAAGGCAACTTGGGGCTTATGAAAGCCGTGGAAAAATTCGATTATCAAAAGGGCTTTAAATTTTCTACGTATGCAACGTGGTGGATTCGTCAATCGATTACGCGTGCCATTGCAGACCAAGCGCGTACCATTCGTATTCCCGTACACATGGTAGAAACCATCAACAAGCTTACGCGCATTCAAAGACTTTTGCTTCAAGAACTCGGCCGTGAGCCGACGCCTGCGGAAATTGCTGAAAAGATGGGCGTAACGGAAGACAGAGTGCGTGAAATTCAAAAAATTGCGCAAGACCCTGTATCGTTGGAAACGCCGATCGGGGAAGAAGAAGACAGCCATTTGGGGGATTTCATCGAAGATGAAAAGACGATAACTCCCAGTGAATCGGTTGCGTTTACTATGCTCAAGGAACAGCTTTTGGGCGTTTTGGACACGCTTACTCCGCGTGAAGAAAAGGTGCTTCGTTTACGCTACGGTTTGGACGACGGCAAGCCTAGAACGTTGGAAGAAGTAGGTAGAGAATTCAACGTTACTCGTGAACGTATCCGCCAAATCGAAGCGAAAGCGCTTAGAAAATTGCGTCACCCTTCGCGTAGCAAAAAATTAAAAGATTTTCTTGAATAATGAGTTACGGGAAACGCATTGATACGCTGTGCTCGTTGCTCGTACGCTCGTCCACGTTTGCGGACGTGGGGTGCGATCACGGGTATTGCAGCGAATACGCACTGAAAAATCAGTTGTGTGAAAAGGTGTATTTTTCCGACGTGAGCAAGGGGAGCTTAGCAAAAGCACAGGCACTTCTTGCGCCGTACGTGGAAGACGGCAGCGCGGTTGGCGTGCTCGGGGACGGATTTTTCGGTGTGCCAAGCACGGTGGGACAGGTGTTGATAGCAGGTATGGGCGGCAGTGAAATCGTAGCGATTTTGTCGCATAAAAAGTATGGGTTTATGCCCAAACGATTTGTGTTTCAACCGATGCATGACAGCGAAAAGCTGCGTCGATATTTGCTGGAAAACGGCGGGTATATCGAAAGGGATTTTACCTTTCAAGATACCAAATTTTACGACGTGATTGTGGGCGGAAAAGCGGACGAAACACATCAAACGGCTGCCTACACGAACGCGGAATACGAGTTTGGCAGGGAAAATTTGCGTACGTTGCCCGAAGCGTTTGTCAAGCGTACGAAAAAGCAAATTGCGAACGTGGAAAAATATTTGCGCATTCCGTCCTTGCAGGAAACAAGCAGGGCGGAGCTTGCGGAAAAAAAGAAAAAGTTGGAAGGAGCATTACAAGGTGAAACTTGGTGAAGTGTATAAAATCATCGACGGCGTTGCGCCCAAAGCGCTGAGTGATTGCTATTGCGCAAACTTCGGCGCATACGATAATAGCGGCGTACTTATCGACGTGGGCGATGATATTCGCGGCGTTGTGTTTTCGTTGGATTTTTCTTGGAGCGCGATAGAGCAAGCCAAGAAGCTTGACGCAAACTTAATCGTTACGCATCATCCCGCTATTTACGGCAAGATAAGCGATTTGCGCGTGGGCGATTTTCAACCGCTGGACGAAAAGCTGATTGCTTGTATTCGCGCGGGTATTTCCGTTGTGTCCATGCACTTGAATTTGGACGTGGCGAAGGGTGGCATTGACGAGTGTTTACAAAACGCCGTTTACCTTTCGGCTGGGGCAGGTGCGTGTTCAAATGCGCAAACGGCGATTATGCATACGGTAGAAGACGGTGGTTATGGCAGAGTGTATGCTGTGCGTGAAACGACGCTTGGCTCGCTTGTAGACGGCTTGAAAAATACCTTACAAACGCAGCGCGTCGTTGTATACGGCGATGTTAAATCGACGGTGAAAAAGGTGGCAAGCTTTTGTGGCGCAGGCGGCGATGAAAACGGCGTTGCGTTTGCTGTGCAACAGGGGGCGGATACGATGGTTTCGGCGGATTTTAAGCACCACGTAATTGCGCTTGCCTTGGAAAAAGGACTTAACGTAATTGCTTTGACGCACTATGCGTCCGAACAATACGGATTTTATCAATTTTATAAAAAAATCAGTGAAAGCTGCGCGTTGCCTTGTGTATATCATAAGGACGAAGCGTTGCTTTGACGAAGGAGAACTTATATGTCTAATTTACAAGCTATTTTAAAGTATCAGGAAATCGACAGAAAGATGTTTTTGCTCGAAAAGGAAATTTCCGAAAGCGAAGCACGTAAAAAATACGTAAAGCTGCAAAAGTTTTTGAAGGTTGCGCCCGAACGTTTGGACGCGTTGGACGTGAAGGCGGCGGCGCTGAAAGCGGAAGCGGATGCTTTGGCGGCGAAAGCGGAACAAGCGCAAGCAATGCTTAGCGATTTTGAGAACTTAGAAGAACTCGTACACGGCGGCGCGGATATTGCGTTCTATAAGAAAAAAGCGCAATCTCTCGTTGCACAGCTCAAACAAATTCGCGCGGAAATCAACGCTTTGTCGGCAACGGTAAAGGAAACGGACGCGGAATATCAAAAACTTAAAAAGCAAGTTATCGCCGCGCAAAAACAATATGGTGAAGCGACGGAAGAGTATAAAGCGGTGAAGGGCGCGAAAGAGGGCGATAGAAAGCAAATCGAAGCGCAGCTTACTTCGGCGGCGGAAGAAGTAACCAAAACGGGCGGTTCAAAGGTGCTGGAATGGTACATGACCAAACGCAAGGAAAAATTATTCCCCATCGTCGGCGTGCTCAATCAAGGGCGTTGTCCGTTTTGTAGCATGGAACCGCCTATTGCAGTAAAGAACAAGATGGCGGACGGTATCGAATGCGATAACTGCCATAGAATTATTTTTAGTGAATAACCGTAAAAAAATATCACGTTTTACCGCATGCGCTCATACAATAAACCATGCGGAAAACACAAGCGGTAATTCATTTAAAAAGTATTTACGACAACGCGGTTGCGTTTAAGGCATTGACGAAAACAAAGCTTTGTGCCGTGGTCAAAGCGGATGCTTACGGACACGGCGCTGAAGAGGTGGCTTTGGCTTTGGAAAACGTGGCGGACGCGTTTGCCGTAGCGCTACTTAGCGAGGCGTGTGCCTTGCGCGTTGCCGCCTGCGGAAGGGATATTCTTATTTTAACGCCACCTACCTGTTTGGAGGAAACGGTGCAAGCGGTGCAAAACGGATTTGTTTTAACCATCGGCGGTATTACCGATGCGAAGCTGGTTGCAAAAGCCGCGCTGCTTACGGGTAAAATTGCGCGTGTGCATTTGAAGGTGAATACAGGTATGAACCGTTACGGTATGGGAGCAAGCGAGCTTGGGAAAACGTGTGTGTTTTTAAAGGGCAGAGCGGACGTACGGGTGCAAGGTATGTATTCGCATTTGTTTGCGCAAAACAAGGCGGAAGCATATCGGGCAAGAGAACGGTTTTTACAGTTGCAAAATATTTGTAAACGGTATTTTACGGGCGTTACTTATCACATAAGCGCAACGTACGGCGCACTGCTTGGGCAGGATTTTGCTTTTGATATGGTGCGGATCGGTATCGGCTTATATGGGTATTTGCCTGACGGGGCAAAGAACGTGGGTGAAAAACACATTGTCCTGAAAAAGGGTATGTCGGTGTATGCCTATGCCGTGGGAGCAAAAAAGCCGTCGTTTGGCGGTGTGGGATACGGCAAGGCATTGCCGAAAAACATAAAGCGTTTGACGGTGTATCGGGTGGGTTATGCGGACGGATTTTTGCGCAAGCAACAAAACGGTATGCACGGAAATGAGAATAACGTCAATCATATGTGTATGGACGCTTGTTTGAGAAAAGGACGAACGGAAAAAGGGCGAAAAATACGCATATTACAAGATGCAGCGCAAACGGCAAAGGCTGTGAAAACGATTTCCTACGAAGTGTTATGCGCGGCAACCAAACGCGCGGAGAGAATGTATGAATACACGTAAATTTTCTTTTGTGGAAGAGCAATGTAAAAGCGTAAGCGAGCGAAAAAAGCAGTTGCGTGCGTATGCGAAAACCAAACGCGCGGGCGTAGTCAATCGCGACGTAAAAGAAACGCTATTAAACGAGCAGTTTGATAGCGCGTATCAAGCTCTTTTTGGTGAAAGTATAGGGGCAGGTACGCGTCGAACGGTGTTTGTGTATATCTCTTTTTCGTCGGAAGCGCCTACGCATCTATTAATACGGCGATTGTTGGAGCTTGGGCATAAAGTACTTGTACCGCGTGTGGAAGGCAAGCAAATGGCGGCGGTGGAGTTGAACGAAGAAGCGCAATTTCAGCGCTCTGATTACGGCATTTTAGAACCGCTTGGACAGGCATACGATGGAGAAATTCATTTGGCGGTAATTCCTTGTTTGGCTGTGGATAGGCAAGGGAATCGTTTGGGCTACGGCGGCGGATATTATGATAAGTTTTTAAAGGACTATCCCACGGCGAAGCGGATGGTGTATGCATTTGCGTGTCAAGTGCTGGAAAATATACCCACCGATGCGTTGGATATCAAGATGCAATGCATTGTAACGGAAGATGAAACGGTGATGATACCGTAAACGAAACGAAAGAACGGAGAAAGTTATGGCAAAATATCAAAAGAAAGGACAGTTGTTTTGGGGACAGGTTTGGGATTTGTTTAAAGCATCTCTCGTGCCTATGCTCATGTGCGTTTTTGCAAGCTCGGTTTTGTTGCTCGTAATTATGAACGACGCGGATACGGCTTGGAATAGCAAAAAACTTGTTTGGACGATTATTTTAGCGTTGGCGTCTACGGCGTACGACGGGTTTATTATTTATACCAAGGGCGGCGATTCGTATGAAATGCTCGTTTCGGGCAACGTTAAGCGTAGATCGACAACTGAGGATTCGGATGGATACGTAATTTCTAAACATAAATACGTAAAGGAATACCGCGTTTGGAAAGGTTTTGCTATCGGCGCGTTCACCGTTATGTATACAGTAATAACGGGGCTTATTTTCGGAGCAAATCAACAGGCAATCGACGCGCAGGTAAATAACGGTTTTTCCGCATTATCTGTGGCAGTTTTGCTTGGTTTCCTTCTTGCGGGCTGGTCGATTTTACCCTTTTTCTATATGAATGCAAGCGGGATTTCCGTAAGCTATTATTATTCTTGCTTATTCGCTATTTTACCATTGGTAACGATAGGGGTTATGTATATCGTAGGGGCGTATGCAAGACGCGCAAAAACGCTCAAACGCCTTGCGGCGGAAGAAGCGGCTTTAAAGGCTAAGGAAGAAAGAAAAAAGAAAATTAACTACGGCGGGTTGCCTGGTACGAAACCTAAAAAACGTAAATAAGGTAACGGGTGCAAAGGAATGCGGATTATCGGCGGAGAATTTAGAAGCAGAGTGCTTGCAAGCTTTGACGGGGAAAACGTGCGTCCCACTTCGGATAGGGCAAGGGAAGCTTTGTTTAATATTTTGGCAAATAAAGTACGCGGTGCAAGAGTTTTAGACGTGTTTGCCGGCAGCGGCGCACTTGGTATTGAAAGCCTGTCGCGCGGGGCAAAGGAAGTGCTTTTTAACGATTTGTCCAAGGACAGCGTGGCGATTGTCAAGCGTAATTTGACTACGCTCAAAGTGCAAATTAACGGCGAGAAAGCCAAGGTGTATCAAGGGGATTTTTCCACGCTTTTACAAACGGTGCAAGGCAAGTTTGATTTGATTTTACTCGACCCGCCGTACGCGCAGGAATTTGGTTTGCGTGCATTAGAAATTATCGCGCAAAGGCAGTTATTGACGGACGGCGGTGTAGCGGTTTACGAACGCGATTGCGCGTTTGATGGGCAAATTTCAGGTTTGGAGAAGTACGACGAAAGAAAGTACGGGAAAGCTATATTAACCTTTTTTAGAAAGGAGAAGAGAGAACAATGAAAAGAAAATGCGTGTTTGCAGGTTCGTTCGACCCGCCTACGCTTGGACATAAGGCATTGATTGAACAATGCTTGCAACTGTTTGACGAAGTGTTGGTGGCGATTATGCTTAACCCTCACAAACAACCATATTTTACGTTGGAGCAAAAGAAGCAAATGCTGAAATTGACGGTGGATAGCGACCGCATTCGTATTGTGGAATTTGACGGTACGGTAGCGGAGCTTTTGCAAAAGGAAGATACGCCGTTTTACGTGCGTGGTTTGCGGAATTCGACGGATTTCGATTATGAAAATGCAAATTTTTATGCAAGCAAGAAGCTTAATCAAGATATTACGGCGGTATACTTGCCTTGTCCGCAGGAGTTGTTACACGTTAGTTCGTCAATGGTAAGAAGCAGTTTGCAATTTAATACGCCCATTAACGAATACGTAACGAAGGCGGTTGAAGCCTATATTCGACAAATGCAAACGAAAAGATAAAGGAAGAAACGGTTATGTTAGAGAAACAGTATTTTATTCCTGAACCGGAAGAATTTATGGCGGAAACGCCGATGACAGACGCGTTAAAAGCAATCAAAGCGGAACGCGATAAAGAAATTTGCGATGTGATTTCGGGCAAGAGCGACAAGATGTTGGTGGTGGTTGGCCCTTGTTCCGCACACGAACCTGCGCCGACTTTGGAATATATCGCCCGTTTGGGAAAATTGCATCAACAAGTAAAGGACAAGCTGGTGATTGTACCCAGAATATACACGAATAAACCTCGTACCAAAGGCGTGGGATATAAGGGCATGTTCTTGCAACCCGATCCCGAAGGCATGGCGGATATCGTACGTGGTATTCGCAGTATCCGCGCGTTGCATATTGCGGCGATTAATCAATCGGGCTTGACGGCGGCGGACGAGATGTTATATCCCGAAAACACCGTGTACGTGGAAGATATGCTTTCCTATCACGCGGTTGGCGCAAGAAGCGTGGAAGATCAGTTGCATAGACAGGTGGCGAGCGGTATCGACGCGCCTGTAGGATTGAAAAATCCTATGAGCGGGAATATTCCTGCGTTGATTAACTCGATTTTTGCAGCGCAAAGTCCACAAATTTTCAAATACCGAAATTATCAGGTGAGTGCGGACGGTAACCCGTATGCGCACGCGATTTTGCGTGGTTACGTGGACAGCAGCGGGCGCGACGTGCCCAACTTCCATTATGAAACGGTAATGCAGGTTGCGGAAATGTATAACGGCAGCAATTTAAAAAATCCCGCAATTATTATCGATTGTAACCATTCTAACTCGGGCAAGCAACATCGTCAGCAAATCCGTATTGCGGAAGAAGTGATGCAAAATAGAAATTTTGATAAAGAGTTTAAAAAGATTGTCAAAGGGTTTATGCTTGAAAGCTTTTTGGTGGAAGGTACGCAAAAGCACGACGAAGTATTTGGAAAATCGATTACCGACCCGTGTCTTGGGTGGGAAGATACTGAAAAATTATTATATAGAATTGCAGAACAAGTGTAAGAAGAGGGCAATGGCATGAAAATAGCATTTTTAGGACCGGAAGGCAGTTATTCGCACGTGGCGGCACGTATTTTTATGCAAACGGAAACGTGTGGCGAAAACGGCGGTTGTAATTTTGACGAATGTGTGCCTTTCCGTAATTTACCCGAGGTGGTACAGGCGGTACAAACAGGACGCGTTGCAGCAGGGGTGTTACCTATTGAAAACAGCTTACAAGGCGGTGTTTTGCAGGCTATGGATTTGTTGCAAACTGCGCAGGATGTGTATGCAGTAAAAGAAACGGTGCTCCGCGTCGATCACCGTTTGGTGTATAAACAGGGCATGGCTTTGTCGCAAATCGGCAGAGTGTATTCGCATAAGCAAGCGCTTGATCAATGCGCGGCGTTTTTACATAAAGAAATGCCGTTTGCGGCGCTTAGAGAAACGGAATCGACGGGCTTTGGCTTGGTGAAAGCCATTGAGGATGAATCGGGCAAAAGCGCGGCAATCGTGGGCGCGCACACGGAAAATTTGCGCGATGGGTTTGTGATGAGTGAAGCGTCGATTGCCGACGAGAAGAATAATTTTACCCATTTCTTGCTGGTGAAGAAAGGGGAAACTACTATGCCTGCGCATAGCGAGCGCGTATTCTTTACGGCGGTTTGTCCGCATAAGCCGGGTAGCCTTTTGGAGCTTTTGCATATCATTGCAGGCTACGGCGTAAACATGACGAAAATTGAAAGCCGTCCGGTAAAGGATAAGCACGGCGATTATCGTTTTTTTATCGAAGCGGATTGCGATATTGCGGATAAAAAGGTGCAAGAAATGTTTGTAAGCATCCGCGAAAACACTTTGGAATGTAAACTTTTGGGCGCGTATA
This sequence comes from Candidatus Scatosoma sp., assembly GCA_045632625.1. Lineage (GTDB taxonomy): Bacteria > Bacillota > Clostridia > Christensenellales > Borkfalkiaceae > Scatosoma. Next base: position 15,498 of record JAZQWZ010000086.1, read on the forward strand.
GAAATAACGCGTAAGGATAGCGTATGACAGTAAAGAAAAAGACGCTTGGTTTTGCGCTTGGTGCCGGCGGCAGCCGCGGCGTAGCGCATATCGGCTTTTTACAAGCAATGGACGAAGCTGGGATTGTACCCGATTATATCGTGGGCTGTTCGATGGGCTCGGTTGTGGGCGCGGCGTATGCTTGCGGTTTGACGCCTGCGTATATCTATGACATTGTGAAACAACTGCGCTTATTTAACTTGCTTGCGGCGAGCGGGAAAAGGGGCGGTTTATTTGACACGCGAAAGATGAAAAAGCTGTTGCAAAAGCATTTGGGAGATACCACGTTTGAGCAAACGAAAATTCCCTTTCATTGCATTTCGGTAGATTTGAACTCGCAAAAGCTGATTGAGTTTGAAAAGGGGCCGTTGGTGGACGGTGTCGTGGCGTCGTCCTGTATTCCCGGGGTATTTATTCCTTTGCATTTGAACGGTATGCGTTTGGTGGACGGGTGTGTTTTAGAAAGAGTGCCTGCAAGCCAAGTGAAAGAGATGGGGGCGGACGTTGTCGTTTGTGTGGACGTTTTAGGTCAGCTCTCGACCAGTGAAGAATGCGGTTCTACCATAGCGGTGCTTTTAGAATTGTTTGACGTGATGGATAATGCGCGTACGGCTTTTAGAAGAAAGGAAAATGAAAAGAATATTGATTTTTGGATTGAGCCTGATTTGGGGGAAATGAGTCAATATTCGCTTAAACAAATAGAAATGGCGTACCAAAAGGGGTATGAAATAGGTAAGGAATACGCGCCGAAAATTAAAGCGGCGATCGATAAAAAGTAACAAACGATAGGGGCAGGTATGGATTTATTTGATTTTAACAACAACGAAGAAAGCGCAAAACCGCTTGCGGAACGTATGCGTGCGAACTCCTTGGATGAGTTTATCGGGCAAAAGCATATCGTTGCGGAAGGCTCGCTTTTGCGCCGTGCTATTGCCATTGACCGTTTGGGCAGCTGTATTTTTTGGGGGCCGCCCGGATCGGGGAAAACGACGCTTGCCAACATTATTGCACTTAGAACGAACGGCGAATTTATCAAGCTCAACGCCGTAAACGCAGGCGTAGCAGACGTGAAAAAAGCGGTGGAAACGGCTCGTGATAATTTAAAGCTTTTTAACAAGCGTACCTACTTATTGCTGGACGAATGCCACCGTTTTAATAAAACGCAAAGCGATTCGCTGCTCCCTGCTATTGAACAGGGGACGATTATCTTTATCGGTTCTACGACGGAAAATCCGTATGCGGCAATGACGCCTGCTATCGTTTCAAGATGCCGTGTGTTTGAGTTTAAGCATTTGGAAACGGAAGATATCGTTGGCGCGCTGAATAAGGCGTTGACAAATCGACATAAAGGGCTTGGCAAGCGCAACGTGACGGCGGATAACGAGGCGATTGAGCATATTGCGCGTATTGCCGGCGGTGATTTACGCGCCGCGTATAATGCCTTGGAACTTGCCGCTTTGACAAGCGAGCCCGATAGCAATGGTAAAGTGCATATTACGCTTGCCGACGCTGAACAATCCATCCAAAGAAACGCGCTTTCGTACAATCAAGACAGCTATTACGATTTTCTTTCCGCGTTTTGTAAATCGCTTAGAGGCAGTGACGCCAACGCGGCGCTGTATTATGCCATGCGGTTGATTGAGGGGGGCGCGGACCCTATGCTCGTGGCGCGTCGGCTTGTCGTGCATTCCGCCGAGGACGTGGGAATGGCAGATCCGCAAGCGTTACAAATAGCAACGTCCGCTTTGTATGCCTTGGAAAAAATCGGGTATCCCGAAGCCATGATACCGCTTTCCCAAGCGATTATTTACGTATGTATGGCGGAAAAGAGTAACTCGGTGGTAAACGCTATGTATGCGGCGAAGCGTGATGCGCGCGACGTACGCGACGATAACGTGCCGCCTTATTTAAAGGATAATTCTATGGCAAGCGCCGAAGATAAAAAGATAGGCGCTACGTATAAATATCCCCACGATTACGGCGGGTATGTAAAACAGCAGTATTTGCCCGATTCGCTCAAAGATAGAAAGTATTATCAGCCTACGGATAACGGGTATGAAAAGACGGTGCAGGAAATTTGTAAAAATAAGGGTATGGAATAAAAATGCCTACCCCATGTACGCAATCAATGAGATAAAATATAGGTGAAGAAATGAAATGTTTGTATTGTGAATGCACGGAAAGTAAAGTAATCGATTCGCGTTCGGCAGACGATGATAAAACGATACGCCGCCGCAGAGAATGCGTGGGTTGCGGCAGAAGATTTACGACCTATGAAACGATAGAAGTGACGCCTATTTTGGTGGTGAAAAACAATGGTATGCGGCAATCGTACAATGCGGAAAAGGTACGCAACGGGATTATCAAATCGTGCGAAAAACGTCCTGTGCCTATCAGTGTGATAGACGATATGGTGGCGGATATTTCCAAGCAAATTTATAACAGCATGGAAAGCGAAGTGACCAGCAAGGAAATCGGCGAAATGGTTATGGAACGTTTAAAAAAGGTGGACGAGGTGGCGTACGTGCGTTATGCGTCTGTGTATCGTTCGTTTAAGGACTTGTCTTCCTTTATGGCTGAGCTGAAACAAATGATGAAAAGCGAAAAGAAAAGAAAGGAATAAGCGTATGAATGCGACCAAACGCGTACTTATCAACAACGTTGCCGTGGGCGGCGGTGAAAGTATAAAAATTCAATCGATGACAACGACGAAAACGGCGGACGTGGAAAGCACGCTTTCGCAAATTTTTGCTTTGCAAAAAGCGGGCTGTGAAATCGTACGCGTTGCCGTGGCGGACGAAGCGGACGCGGCGGCGATTAAAAGCATTGTAGATAAGATAGAAATACCGCTTGTGGCGGATATTCATTTTTCTCCGTCGCTTGCTATTCAATCGGTGGAAAACGGCGCGCATAAAATTCGTATCAACCCTGGTAATATCGGGGGAGAGCAGGAAATTAAGCGCGTGGCGGATTGCGTGCGCGCACATAAAATTCCCGTGCGTGTCGGCGCGAATACGGGGAGTATTGAAAAGCAATTTTTAGCGGAGTATGGCAGAAGCGCCAAAGCGCTTGTGGAAAGCGCGCTTTTTAACGTGCGTATTTTGGAAAAATGCGGAGTGGAAGATATTGTCGTATCGGTAAAGGCAAGCGACGTGCCTTTGACGGTGGACGCGTATACGATGCTGGCGCAAAAAACGCAATATCCTTTGCACGTCGGTGTGACGGAAGCGGGAACGAGCGAAGCGGGGAAAATCAAGAGCGCAGTGGGTATCGGCGCATTGCTTTTGCAGGGAATAGGCGATACGATCCGCGTGTCGCTGACGGACGATCCCGTCAAGGAAGTGTATGCGGCGAAACAAATTTTGCGCGCGTGCGGCTTGGATAAACAATACGTGGAAGTGGTGTCTTGTCCGACCTGCGGCAGATGCGCTTGGGAAAGTATGGCGCTTGCGGAAGAAGTGAGCGCGTTTGTAGCGACCTATAAAAAAAGCGCGAAAATTGCCGTGATGGGCTGCGTGGTAAACGCTCCCGGCGAGGCAAAGGACGCCGATTTGGGCATTGCCGGCGGCGTGGGAAGCTGTTTGATATTTAAGAAAGGACAGCCGTATAAAAAGGTGGACGCGTCGTGCGCTCGCGAGCAATTTTTCAAGGAAATTAAGGTGTTGTTAGATGAATAAAGTGGAAGAATTTTTGGGCGAAGTGCGTGTGTTTGAGGGATTAAAAAACGCTATTCTTTGCGGGATTACCATAGGGAAACGCGATAAAAGCGCGGAGTTTTTCTTGGTGACGGACAAGGCGTACACGGCGAGCGAAGCGGAAGCGGTTAAATTGCTTGCAAATAAATATTTGCCCCAAGGCTTTACGGCGAAAATTAAGATAGTCAAGCGCCAGCCCGACGCGGAAATAATCAAGCGGAAAATTTATGAATACGTACAATCGCGGTTTCCTGCGGCTGCGGCGTTTTTGGCGGAAGAGTGCATGCACGTGGAAATGCTCAAAAGCGGTGCGAATTTTTGTTTTGACATTGCCTCGGGCGAGCAGTCTTTGTTTACTTCGGGCAAAATTTTAGACGAAATCAGCGCGTATTTACAAAGCGGATATTGCGGTACGTTCTACGGCAACGTGCGTATCGTGGAAAAGCAAGAGCCGAGCGACGAGTTGTTGTTTGAGCTTCCCGAAACGGAAGAGGAAGAGCAGGCGGAAATTCGCCGTTTTCCCGTGGACGGATTTGGTAAAATCGACGGCGTGGATCAAGAAGTGACGCAAGCAGTGTACATTGCCGATTGCTTGAACGTGGAAGGACAGTATTCCATTTGCGGTAAGCTTACCTACGCGGAAGAAAAGGAATATACCAAGCACGACGAAAAGACGGGGACGGATATACAAAAAACGCGGTTTTTGTTTGCCGTTACCGATAATTCGGGTACGCTCCGCGTTACCTATTTCCCCAAAAAAGCGACCATTGAAAAGGTGCGTGAGCTGAAGGTGGGCGAAAGCGTATTGATTACGGGACAAAACGAGGAATATAAAGGTTCTCGCTCGTTTAAGGCGGTGAAACTCAATTTGGGTACGATGCCTGAAAATTACGTTTGGCAAGCCAAGAAAGGCAAGCCCGTGCCGAAATTTTATCACACGGTATTCCCTGAGCCGTACGTGGATTATACGCAGGCGGGGCTG
>JAZQWZ010000087.1:0-1880 GCA_045632625.1 Candidatus Scatosoma sp.
AATTTCCAAAGCGTTGAAAATGCCGCTGATAAGGAAAATACCCGCTGCAATTACCAGTGCAAAATAGGCGCAGGTGCGAATAAGTTCGTTGGTGCTAAGGTTTGTCTTTTTGTTTGCCATAAATATATGCTCCTTTCTTTATTTTATCATTTTATCAAACACGCTAAACGTTTTAATATCTACGTCAAAACGCTTGCAAAGTTTTTCTAAAATTTCCGCAAATGCGGGGGGCAGGGATGCGTTGAACTGCATTTCTTTGCCCGTCGTCGGATGCAAAAATTCTAATTGCCAAGCATGTAAAAGCTGTCCGTTTGCCGCCAGCTTTTGCTTTTTGTAGCCATACACGGGATCGCCTGCAACAGGGTGACCTAAATGCTTTGCATGCACACGAATTTGGTGTGTTCTACCCGTCTGCAAAATAAATTTACAAAGCGTAAATTCCGTCCCAAAACGCGCTACCACTTCGTAATCGGTAATGGCAATTTTCCCTTTTCCGTCAGGCAAAACCGCCATTTTCAAACGGTCGGTGGGATGCCTGCCGATATCCGTTACTATACGCCCGCTATCCGTTTTTACACTGCCTTCCAACAGCGCAAAATACGTTCTGTGACACGTTTTTTCTGCGATTTGCTTAGCAAGCGATACGTGCGCTTTATCGTTCTTTGCCACAACCAGCAACCCCGATGTATCCTTATCAATTCGATGCACGATACCAGGGCGCAATACGCCACCCACGCCGCTTAAACTATCGAGCGCGTACAAAAGCGCATTGACGAGCGTCCCCTTTTCGTTGCCGTTGCCCACGTGTACCGTCATACCTTGCGCTTTATTAACCACTGCAAAATCCGCGTCCTGATAGACGATATCAATGGGGATATTTTCTGCTTGCACTGCATACGGCGTTGCATCGGGTACAGTCAGCTCCACCGCGTCGCCCGCTTTAATATCCGCCCCCGCTTTGGTTACACGCTCGCCGTTCACGCAAACGTTGCCTTCTTCCAAAAGCTTTTTTATGCGCGAGCGCGTCAATTCTTCCGCTTGCTCACTCAAAAATACGTCCAAGCGTTTATAGGGAATTTCCGCGATAAACAACCGTTTATCCATTATTTCCCTCATTCTTTGCTTGCTTTTCCGCCTTTCTTTGTTCTTCCTTTTCCATCGCTTCTTTTGCCATCGCCTTGTATTTTCCCAAAGGGCACAATGCGTCTTGGTCGAAGAAGATAAGCGAAGCAATCAAAACTGCCGCGCCGATGCAAATGAAGAAATCGGCAAAGTTACATACGCCGAAATCAATCACGACAAAATTTAAATACACCATATCGCGCACCCCGTCGCGGATAAGCCCTGCCGTGCTAGGATCCCACACTTGATAATACGCGCGATCCACCAAATTTCCCAAACCGCCTGCAATAATCAGTATCAGTGCAGCGCGCACCCATGCGCGGCGTCGGTCGATTTTACAATAGATAATAGCAAGCACCAACATCACCACGCCCGTACCTGCTACGATGCCGATTTTCAGCGGTGCACCCGCGTTGGAAAACGAGCTAAATGCAATACCGCGATTGTAGCTAATGCACAATTCGACGATACCAGGTATTAAGGTAATGCGTTGACTAAGCCCTTTCACAGCATCGCCGCCGCCTGCAATATCAATAAAGTACACGTCGGCAACAAGCTTGGTTGCTTGGTCGATAATTATCAATAAAAATAGCCAAAACAGTCCCCATAAAATAGGCGCGTGCGTTTTTGTTTTCTTTTGTTTGTTTACTTGTTTACTCATGTTTATTTCCTTTTTTTGCGTTATCGTGAATTTTTGAGATCATAGAAATTTTCAATTCGTGCAATTTACTCGACAAATCGACTTTATATACCTGCGG
>JAZQWZ010000088.1:0-6737 GCA_045632625.1 Candidatus Scatosoma sp.
AAAAATGGGGAAAGGGGGGTTTTGGGATTTCCCCCAACCGTGCCTTTTTGTTTGATTGTACCTTATTCGTTGTACGTTAAAACGGGTAGAAGGGTTGCAGTTTCGCACAAAACGCGGGTTTTATCCGCAGGCAATGGATAGCGACACCTATTGTACGTTAAAACGGGTAGAGTGCGGCAGGTTGCCGCAAACATCGGGTTGCGCCCGACGGGAATTTACAAGTGGTAAATGAGCAAGGGTGCGTTCCGATTTTGCGGATAAGATGCCGTGCTATACACGTTTCGCCTGTTATAACCAGATTACTCCAACTCGAAGGCGCCGGTGTAGAGCTGATAATACGTGCCCTTTTGAGAGATGAGCTGTTCGTGCGTACCGCGTTCGATAATTTGTCCATGGTCAAGCACCATAATCGCGTTAGAATTGCGTACCGTAGACAAACGGTGCGCAATTACGAATACCGTTCTGCCGTGCATGAGTTTATCCAAACCGTCCTGCACTAACGCTTCCGTACGCGTATCGATAGACGAGGTGGCTTCGTCCAAAATCATTACAGGTGGATCAGCAACTGCCGCACGCGCAATCGACAACAGCTGTCTTTGTCCTTGCGAAAGGTTAGCACCGTTGTTGGTAAGTTCCGTTTGGTAACCGTTGGGCAAACGGCAAATAAAATCGTCCGCGTTGGCAAGCTTTGCCGCCGCAATACATTCTTCGTCCGTCGCGTCTAATCTGCCGTAACGGATATTCTCCATCACCGTGCCCGTAAACAGGTTAACGTCTTGCAAAACAATCCCCAGCGAACGGCGCAAATCGGCTTTACGAATTTTATTGATATTGATACCGTCGTAACGGATTTTCCCATCCGCAATATCATAGAAACGGTTGATAAGGTTAGTAATCGTCGTTTTGCCCGCGCCCGTCGCGCCGACAAACGCAATCTTTTGCCCGGGCTTTGCATACAGCGAAACGTCTTTCAACACTTGTTTTTCGGGCGTATAACCAAAGTCAACGTTTTCCATCACGATGTCGCCTTCCAGCTTTTTATACGTAATGGTGTTATCGTCTTTATGGTAATGCTTCCACGCCCAAACGCCCGTGTGTTCGTTGGCTTCCACAAGCGCACCGTCTTCGTTTTTCTTGGCGTTGACAAGCACTACGTATCCTTCGTCCGCTTCCGGTTGTTCGTCCATAAGCGTGAATACACGGCTCGCCCCAGCCAAGCCCATCGCAATCATAGACACTTGTTGCGACATTTGGTTAACGGACATCGTGAAGTTCTTGCTCATGCTCAAAAAGGCAATCAAGATACCCACGCCGAGCGGCGCAATGCCGTGGAAAATACTGCTAAGCCCCACGTTGGGCGCAGCGGTTGCAAGCAATACACCGCCCACAATCGTCAAAATTACGTAGTTGAAGTTACCCACGTTATTCAAAATCGGCCCTAAAATGTTGCCGTAGGTGTTGGCTTTGACGCTGTCGCTGTTGAGCTTTTCGTTGTGCTTATCAAAATCCTCTTTCGCGCGTTCTTCGTGCGTGAATACCTTAACTACCTTTTGGCCCTTCATCATTTCTTCGACAAAGCCTTCCGTTTTTGCAAGCGATTGTTGGCGCGCTACCATGTACTTAGCGCTGTTGCCGCCGATATGCTTGATAAGGAAAGTCATAAGGAAAGTCGCCGCCGCCACAATCAACGCGAGCCATACGCTATACCAAAGCATCAGCCCCACCGACAACACCAAACGTAGAGAGTTGGTAATAAGCGCGGGAATAGATTGCCCGATAAGCTGACGGGTAGCGTCCGTATCGTTGGTGTAACTGCTCATAATTTCTCCGTGCGCGTGGGTATCGAAATACTTAATGGGAAGCGCCTGCATTTTTGCAAACATTTGCGCACGGAGCGTATACAGCATACCTTGCGTTATTCCTGCCATAATACGATGATAACAAAAGCTTGTAATAACGACCAACGCATACATGCCTGCCATAAATGCGATTGCCGTAAGCAATTCCGTGCGGACAGCTGCGTAGCCGTTTGCCACGCCCTTAGGAATAATATCGTCAATCAATTTTTGTAAAAATACCGTCGATACCAGCGAGCTGATACTATCGATTAAGATACACGCAAGCACGATAAGCAAGCGCCACTTATATTGTGAAAACAGCATTTTAAGCAGGCGTTTGAACGTGCCTTTTTTGATGGCGCCTTTGGGGATAGGCATACCGCGGCCGCCACGCATAGGCGGCACTTTACGCGCCGTTTCTTGTTTGGGTTGCGTATTCGACATTATGCTTCACCCCCTTCCGTTTGTTTGCTTTTCGTTTGCGCCTCGTAAATTTCACGATAAATTTCGCTGTTTTGTATCAATTCTTCGTGATTACCTTGGGCGATAATTCTACCGCCGTCCAGCACGATAATGCAATCGGCATGTTCTACCGACGCCACGCGTTGCGCAATGATAATTTTCGTCGTGTCGGGGATTTCTTTGGCAAACGCGTTTCTAATGAGCGCGTCCGTCTTCATATCCACCGCCGACGTGGAATCGTCCAAAATAAGCACTTTGGGTTTTCTAAGCAACGCTCTGGCAATACAAAGCCGTTGTTTTTGACCGCCCGAAACGTTGGTGCCGCCCTGTTCGATATACGTATCGTAGCCGTCGGGGAAGGAACGGATAAATTCGTCCGCTTGCGCTAATTTACAAGCGTGCACAAGCGCTTCGTCCGTGGCATTTTCGTCGCCCCAGCGCAAATTTTCCTTAATCGTGCCTGCAAACAACACGTTCTTTTGCAGTACCACCGCCACTTCTTTTCTAAGTACGTCCAGCTTGTAATCCTTTACGTTGACGCCGCCCACGTACACGTTGCCTTCCGTAGTGTCGTACAAGCGGGAAATCAGCTGAATGAGCGTCGTTTTTGACGAGCCCGTACCGCCTAAAATCCCGATGGTTGCGCCCGAGGGAATATCTAAATTGATATTAGAAAGCGCCCATTTATTCGCCGCTTTGGAATACTTAAATCCAACGTTTTCAAAACGCACGCTGCCGTCTTTCACTTCGGCTACGCCGTCTTCCTTGCTGACGATATCACTATCTTCCTGCAATACTTCCGCAATACGGCGCATGGATTCAAACGACATGGTAAGCATAACGAAAATCATGGAGAACATCATACACGCAGACAAAATTTGTATACCGTAGGTGATCACCGCCGAAAGCTCCGTGGGCATAAACTCACCGCTGACCGTCCCCGAACCGATAATGGCTTTGGAACCAAGATAGGAAATAAGCACCGCCGCAAAGTTGATAAAGAATACCATTATGGGGTTGTTTAAGGCAAGAATTTTTTCCGCTTTTGTGAAATCGTTACGTACCTGCCCCGCCGCTTTTTCAAATTTTTCAATTTCGTAGTCTTCGCGCACGAAAGCTTTCACCACGCGCACGCCTCCCACGTTTTCCTGTACGGAATTGTTCAACGCGTCGTATTTTTTGAAGATGCGTTTAAAAAGCGGCATAACGACACGCGCAATCGCAAAAATGGCAAGCGCCAACACGGGCACGATTACCACGAATATCCAAGCCAACTTGGCGTTGATGGTAAAACTCATAATAATCGCGAACAAAAATTGCAAGGGTACGCGAATGGCGATACGCAAGCTCATTTGATAGGATTGTTGTACGTTGGTAACGTCCGTTGTCAAACGGGTTACGAGCGACGACGCGGAAAATTTATCCACGTTGGCAAACGAAAATTTTTGTACCTTGTAGAACAAATCGTGACGTAAATTCGTAGCAAACCCGCAGCTTGCCTGCGCCGCAAATTTCCCCGCAAACGCGCCCGTCAGCATAGAAAACGCCGCCAACACAATCAAAGCGATACCATAGGTCAAAATGTGCGCCAACGCACCATCCCCCACTAGCTTGCTTTCGTTAATCATTTGCGCCATTAAAAAGGGGATTAAGCATTCGCAAAACGCTTCAAGCGCCATAAAACAAGGCGTGATTAGCGACGGCTTTTTATATTGTCGCACGCTTCCAAGCAGCGTTTTTATCGTTTTAATCATTTTTCCTCACTCCTTTTTTCATTTTTACGCAACACTTGCAAGGCTCTTCCTTGCCGTCCGTTACGTTTTCATACACTCGTTTTAAAAACGAGGCAAATACCGCGCGTTCTTCCGGTGAAAACCCCTTTAACAGCAGTTCTTCCATATCCTTTCTATGCGCTTGCATTGCGCGAAAATTATTCCATTCCTTTTCCGTCAGCTTTACCACTCTCGCGCGCCTGTCGGTTGTGCTTTGCGTAATTTCCACAAGCCCTTTTTCCTGCAAACGAGTAACCAGCCCCGATACCGTTGCATGCGAGCAATCTAAAAACCGTTCGATATCCCGCATCGTTACGTCCGTATCTTCGCATTTATGCAAATACCAAAGGACTTTGCCCTGCGAAAAGGTAAATTCCCGCTTGCGTGCGTTTTCGTTTGCGCGCTTTTCCAGCTTTTCACTGATTTTCTTTAAATACATACCTACGTGTTCACCCATAAGTTTCTCCTTTTGCATACTCTATTATTATATGTAGCATGCTACAAAAAGTCAACTGTTTCGACGTGCATCTACGCGACTTTTCACAAAATTTTCATTTGCGCAAAAAATACCGCCGTTCGCTGGATAGCGAACGGCGTATGTAGATTATTTTATTCTTCTCTCTTCCTTACAAGTACAGTAAATAATTTGATATTTCTTGGCTAATTTTTGCACCATTCGTTTGGCAATCGACGTGGTCGTATCGTCCAAATGCACGAACGGATCGTCGAAAAGCAGTACGGGCGTTTCGCCTGCGTACACTGCTTCAATCAGCGCCCACCGCATACAAAAACCGATTAGCTCCTGCGTGCCTTGGCTGTAATACGCAAGGGGTCTTAAAACACCGTTATCGTCCAAAAGGGGCGTACCGTCCGCCGTGAATTTGAGCGTCGCGGAAAAATCCGTTTTCATCTCTTTGAGCAACTGTGCACTAATCGTTTCAACGGGCTGCAAATAGCGCGCCGCCATATTTTCCCGAGCGCGTTCCAAAAGCGTTTTTGCTGTTTGCAGTGCACTCAGCTTTCTTTCCAAGCGTGCTTTTTCCGACAATAATTGCGCTTCTTCCGCTTTATAATCGGCAAGCGCGTACGCCTTTTGTTCTAAGGACGCTACGCTCGCTTTGGCGTTCGCCATTTGCATAAACAGGTTACGTTCGTCGCTTTCCAACCCGCCGATACGCTTTTTCAGTTCTTCCACGTCCGCCATCGCGTACATATCCGCCGACAATGTTTCCGGGTCTTCACTCGTTCCCGCGGGTAATTGTGCCGCGGCGGACACCGCAAGCTCACGCTCTTGATATTCTTCGTTATACGCTTCGCATTTTTCTTTGAGCACAGACAGCGCCGCGCGGTAATCGTACGTTTCCGCAAACGCAAAATTGCTTAAAAAGTTTTCTATCGCAAGCTTCAACTCTTCCGCGCGTTTACCGTTTTCCTCGCGCTTTTGCATGAACAGCGCAACATGCTCTTTTTCCAAAGCGTTTATCCCTAATTGTTCTTGCAATTTATCAAACTCGCGCTGTACTTCCCGATAGCGTCTGTTTAACTTTTTATCCTTAAACTTTTTGCGTTTAAACGGATATTTCCAAAACTTCGTGGAAAACAACGTTTCCAAAAATGTCCACGCGATAAAACCGCCGCCTAGCCCGACCAAGGGCCAGCCTATAATGGGTAGGCTTTCTATTTGCGTAGCACCGATAAGGGTTGCAATCAACGCCAACAGCAATTTTACCGTACCTATTTTTTGTTTTTGCTCGCTAGCGTTGGCTTCGCGTTGCACGTCCTTAAACGCCTTGCGCGCCTGCTTGTGTTGTTCGTCCAGCATCTGCTCGAATGTTTGCAGTTCTTTTTGACAAGTATGATAGGCTTCCAAAAGCCCTTTGTGTTCTTCTTCCTTGCGTACCTGCTCGTACGATTGCGACTGCTGCTCGTCAAACCACGCTTGCAAAGCGTAGTATTCTTTCACGGCGCTTTCAATCCCTTCCACGTTGACCGTCAAGGGATTGTTTTGTCCAAAAAACGCCTGCATTTTGGCAAGCTTATCTTCCGAGCGCGCAATACGGCGCTGTAAATCCTGCCGTTGCATTTGCGTTGCCACACGCGTACTGTTTTGCATTTGTTCATCGCGAAGCATTGAAAATTTTTGCAAATCCCCTTGCGTTTGTTCCAGCGTTTTTGACAACGCTTCCAAACGTTTTTGCGCACTGTATACATCGATTGCCGCCTGTGCGCACTCGCGTTTTTCTATTTCCAACGCATTCAATCGCGCGTCGATTTGGTCAAGCAAACCGTTTTTGGGTGCGCGTTTTCCGCGCAGTTTGCTTTCCGCCTGTTCCAAACGCTGTAACGCGCTTTGCGCACCGTTTTGCTTATCGTTTTCCACAGATAAGAGCGCAATTAACCGCGCTTTGGTATCTTCGGGCAAGCCCTGCGCTGTCATTTCGCCGTGTGCGATATACGCCGTGCGGTGATAGCTTTCCTTGTTGATACCAAAAATCAGCTCGCCCAAGTTTTCAATGCTTTCCCCAAAGACATAGGCAGGCAAATTGTTTTTATCATACAATTTGACCGTATCCATAGCAGGCGTTTTGCCGAACGTGCGCTCTATGCGATAGGTTTCGTTTCGATAGGAAAAGGTCAGGCTGCCGCCGTAACCGCCCCCTTGGAA
>JAZQWZ010000089.1:0-4259 GCA_045632625.1 Candidatus Scatosoma sp.
AACGATATCACTTCTCCCGTGGCGATTAAGGAATTTGACCGTATCGGTGCGGATAAAGTGTACGACAAAGACAAGGTGACGATGGTTATGGACCATTTCGCACCTAACAAGGATATTAAAGCCGCCGTGCAATGCAAAACTTGCCGTGATTTTTGCGACAAGTACCAAGTAACGCATTTCTACGACGTGGGCAGAATGGGTATCGAACACGCCTTGCTCCCTGAAAAGGGCTTGGTTGTCCCTGGCGACGTGGTGATAGGTGCCGATTCGCATACCTGCACCTACGGCGCGCTCGGCGCGTTCTCGACGGGTGTTGGCTCTACGGATATGGCGTGCGGTATGGCAACAGGCAAAGCGTGGCTGAAAGTACCGTCCGCAATCAAGTTCGTCTTGAAAGGCAAGCTGAATAAATTTGTGTCGGGCAAAGACGTAATTTTGCACATTATCGGCAAAATTGGCGTGGACGGCGCATTGTATAAATCCATGGAATTTGTGGGCGAAGGCGTAAAATCGCTTACCATTTTCGATCGCTTGACCATTTCCAACATGGCGATTGAAGCGGGTGCGAAAAACGGCATTTTCGAAGTGGACGAACAAACGGAAGCGTACGTGAAAGAACGCACGGATAAACCATTCGTTGCGTATAAAGCAGACGAAGACGCGGTGTACGAGGAAACGTACGAAATTGATTTGTCCACCATCAAATCGACGGTGGCATTCCCGCACTTGCCCGAAAACACCAAAACGTTTGACGAAATCGGCGATATTGCCATCGACCAAGTGGTAATCGGCTCTTGTACCAACGGCCATTACAAGGATTTGGAAGAAGCGGCGCAAATTTTCAAAGGTAAAAAAGTGGCGAAACGCGTGCGTGCAATCATCATTCCCGCAACGCAGGACATTTACTTAAAAGCCATGGAAAACGGACTTTTGAAAATTTTTATCGAAGCAGGCTGCGTAGTTTCCACGCCTACTTGCGGACCCTGCTTGGGCGGTTATATGGGGATCTTGGCGGCAGGCGAACGCGCCGTGGCTACCACCAACCGTAACTTTGTAGGCCGTATGGGCCACGTGGATTCCGAAGTGTATTTGGCATCCCCTGCAGTAGCGGCGGCAAGTGCAATCACAGGTAAAATTTCCGCGCCTGAGGAGGTAATGTAATGGTTTTTAAAGGCAAATCTATCAACTACGGCGACAACGTGGACACGGACGTAATTATTCCTGCGCGCTACTTGAATACGAGCGATAAAAAGGAACTTGCATCCCACTGCATGGAAGATATCGACAAGGAGTTCGTAAACAAAGTGCAGGCAGGTGACATTATCACGGCGGGCTTTAACTTTGGTTGCGGCTCTTCCCGCGAACATGCACCGATCGCCATTAAAGAAAGCGGCATTTCGCTTGTAATTGCAAAAAGCTTTGCGCGTATTTTCTACCGTAACGCCATCAATATCGGGCTTGCTATCGTGGAATGTCCCGAAGCGGCGGAAGAGATTAAAGACGGCGATATCGTAGAAGCGGATTTGGATAACGGTATCATTTACAACCGCACCAGCGGCGCATCCTTTAAGACGCAACCCTTCCCAGCGTTCATTCAAAAAATTATAGAAAACGGTGGGTTGGTAGCGTCCATTAAGAACGGAACTTTTTAAGAAAAACGACGTATGCACGTCGCAATACTGCGTTAACCTTGCGTTTTCCCTTGCTCGTTTATGCCAAGTAAACTCCCGTCGGGAAAGCCGCGGTTGCCTTGTCTTGCTCGTATCTCCGCCGTTTTATAACAACTTTCCATACAATAAATTTGTGCATTGTTCAAAAATGACACTACCATGTACAAGGTGAATATATGAAACAATACAACATAGCATTATTAAAAGGGGACGGTATCGGTCCTGAAATCGTAGACAGCGCAGTGCGCGTATTGCAAGCGGTGGGCGAAAAATACAATTTATCTTTTGCGTTCACGCCTTATCTTATCGGCGGTTGTGCCATTGACGCGTGCGGCGAGCCTTTGCCAAAGGCAACGGTGGACGGGTGCTTAAAAAGCGACAGCGTATTGCTTGGCGCGGTAGGCGGCCCGAAATGGGATAACCTTGCGGGGAATATGCGTCCTGAAAAGGCGCTCCTTGGTATTCGTGCGGCGATGGGACTTTTCACTAACCTGCGCCCTGCGAAATTGTATCCTGCTTTAAAAGACGAATGTCCTTTACGCGCGGATATCGTGGAAAACGGCTTTGATATTATGATTGTCCGTGAGCTGACGGGCGGTATCTATTTTGGCGAACGTGGCTATCGCGAGGGTAAATACGGCGAAGAAGCGTACGATACCGAAGCGTACAGCCGTATGGAAATTGAACGTATCGTTCGCGTAGCTTTTGAAACGGCAAGAAAACGTAGAAAAAAACTGACGAGTATTGATAAAGCGAACGTGTTGGAAACTTCCCGTTTATGGCGAAAAATCGTGCACGAAATTGCGGCGGAATACCCTGACGTGGAAACCCAAGATATGCTTGTTGACAACGCGGCAATGCAGCTGGTTAGAAACCCGTCGCAATTCGACGTAATCGTAACCAGCAATATGTTCGGGGATATTTTGTCGGACGAAGCTTCGCAAATTACCGGCTCTATCGGTATGTTGCCGTCGGCGTCCCTGTCGGGCAGTACGCGCGGTTTGTACGAGCCTATCCACGGCTCCGCGCCCGATATTGCGGGTAAAAATATCGCCAACCCCATTGCTACCATTTTGTCGGCGGCAATGATGTTGTTGTATGCGTTTGACGAAAAAGAGGCGTCGCAAGCGATTGTGGACGCAGTGGATAAAGTGCTCAACGCGGGCTACCGCACGGGCGACCTTGCGCACGGCAAGCCTGCGCTTACTACCGTGGAAATGACGGATAAAATCATTGAAAATTTATAAAAAATATGAAACACAACAAAGTACAACAACTGTATAACAAGCTTTGC
Source organism: Candidatus Scatosoma sp. (assembly GCA_045632625.1). Lineage (GTDB taxonomy): Bacteria > Bacillota > Clostridia > Christensenellales > Borkfalkiaceae > Scatosoma. The sequence continues at coordinate 2,965 of JAZQWZ010000089.1, forward strand.
TTGACGAGCGTATTTCAAGGCGTCATACAACACGCTTTGTTTGAAAAATTTTTCGCGTACTGCGAAACGGATGCAAACGACAAGGCAAAAAAGCAAAAGGCATACGCGGCATTTGTGGCGGAAATTTATTTACACGGCAGCTCGATTACCAAGCTTGTGGAAAAGCTTGTGTTTGAAGACGAAAACGTGTACGTGAAAGCGGTGGCAAACGACCAAACGCCCGCGGACGTAGTATGTCAAACGGTGGAAAAAGAGCTTGCTGCGTTTGCGGAGTTTTCCTTGCTGACGGTGGACGATTTTGCGGAAGATATGGGCGAAAATGCGGAAGATTTACCTGCCTTTGACTGCGAATATACGCACCTTGTATTGCGTTATAAAAAGCGGTTAGAAAACGTGAAAAAATTTGGCTACGGTATTTTCTCATCGCAAGGTATGTTCCGTCTTTCCGATGAAAAGCAAATTCAGCCGATTGCCAGCGCGGATAAAGTGAGTATGGACGATTTTATCGGCTACGAGCAGGAACGCGAGCAGGTAGTTGCTAATACGCGCGCGTTTATCGAAGGCAGACACGCTGCAAACGTGCTTTTGTGCGGCGATGCGGGTGCGGGTAAATCTTCGACCGTCAAAGCGGTGGCAAATGCCTTTTATAAGGATGGCGTGCGCTTGATTGAACTGAGAAAGGACCAGCTTTCGCTGTTGCCTTTGGTGATGTCGAAAATTGTCGGCAATCCATTGAAATTTATTATTTTTATCGACGACTTGTCCTTCAACCGCAGTGACGATAATTTCAGTATGCTGAAAGCGGCGCTCGAAGGCTCGGCTAGCGCGAAAGCGGATAATGCCGTAATTTACGCAACCAGTAACCGTCGGCACATTATTAAAGAAAGCTTTGGCGATAGAGAAGGCGACGACGTGCATAGAAACGATACGCTGCAAGAAACGCTCTCGCTTTCCGAACGTTTTGGGCTTGTGGTACTCTTCTCAAAACCCAACAAACCGCTGTATTTGCAAATTGTAAAAGAGCTTGCGAAAAAACACGGCATACAAATGCAGGAAAGCGAGTTGGAAACGCGGGCGGAAGCGTTTGCGCTTAGAAAGGGTAACCGTTCCGCACGCTGTGCCGAACAGTTTATTCAAAGCTTAAAATAACAACGAAAGCTAAAAACAAGGGGGCAGGTATGCGACGAACAGCATAAGCTGTCCCTAAAAAAGAGGTAGATATATGTTGACGATTGATAACGTATATAGAGCGAGCAACGCGCTCAAAGGCGTAGTGAGAAAAACGGACGTGTTGT
>JAZQWZ010000090.1:0-17250 GCA_045632625.1 Candidatus Scatosoma sp.
TCGCGCAATTTATCCGCGTGCTTTTTCATAATAACGCCTGCAGGCATTTCGCCGGGCGCTTTTAAAATGATTTTTCTGCCCATAATATCTACAGGCTCTAATTCCTTGATAAAGGAATCGTAGGAAACGGGCGCGATTAACATTTCTGCTTTGGATAAAATTTGTTTCCACACGGAATAGAGTTGACTGCTCTCTGCCATAATAAACCCCTTTTTGAAAAATTCTTTTTCTTAATACCTTAGTAAGTCTTGTCTTTTTCGAAATTATTTGCTATAATTATAATACAAATCGCGCGGAAAAGAAAGCGATTTTGGGCGGGTTATTCAAGATTATGCAAATAAAAAAATTATTCTTGCAAAATTTTAGAAATTACGAGCGCGAAACGTTTACGTTTGAGCGTGGTTTAAACGTGCTTTTTGGGAAAAACGCGCAGGGCAAAACCAACTGCGCCGAAGCCGTTTTTTACCTTTGCACGGGCGCGTCGCTTCGTATCCGCCATGATAAACAGCTTATTAAAATGGGCGCGGAACAGGCAATGATTACTGCTGAAGCGGAAAATAAGTACGGCAACGTAACTTTACAGGCGATTATCCGTGAAAACGGCAGGGAAATCCGCGTAAACGGCAGTAAGATAGGGAAAAATGCCGATTTGATGGGACACGTCAACAGCGTATTTTTCTCACCTGGGGAACTTCGTTTAATTCAAGACGGACCGGATGAACGCCGTCGGTTTATGAATTTGTCCATCGCGCAAACGTCGCCTGCGTATTACACGGCGCTTTTACGTTACAATAAAATTTTGGATCAACGCAACGCACTGTTGAAAAATCCCGATATTTCGCTCGTTTTGGATACTTTGCCCATTTGGGACGAACAGCTTTGTAAATATGCCGCCGTGATTGTTAAAAAGCGCGTGGAATTTTTGGAAAAATTAGCACCGTATGCACAAAAAATGCACGCGTTTTTAACGGATAACGCCGAACTGTTGGAAGTCAAATTAGAGGGGGCGTACCAAGGCGACGAAGAACAAATTGCCAAAACGCTTTTGAAAAAGCTGAGTAATCATTATGAAAAGGATTTGCGGCTTGGCTTTACCACGATAGGTCCGCATCGCGATGATTTGTCGGTAACCATTTCTGGTGTAGATGCAAAATCGTACGCCTCGCAAGGGCAAACGCGCACTTGTGCTTTGGCGTTAAAGCTTGCCGAGTTGGAAATTTTTAAAGAAGTTGCAGGTGAGCCGCCTATTCTCATTTTAGACGACGTAATGAGCGAGTTGGACTTGCCAAGAAGAAAGAAACTATTGCAGTGTATTTCGGGGGTGCAAACGCTACTCACTTGTACGCACGCAGAACGGGTATTGTATGGAAAGGATTGCAATAAAATCCGCGTAGAAAAAGGCGCAATTAAGCTTTAAATTTGCTTAATTTTGCGTATAAATTGTAGCATTTTTCCACATAGTAAAAAAGGTAAACAGGTATACCATGTACGCATTTAATTTATTTTAACGCGTACATGCCCCTAGGTAATTATCCGTACATATACAAGGGGACAAGGGTATGCAAAAAATATGTAATTTTATAAAAAAAGCAATCGCGCTAATCAGCCTAAGCGCGATTTTTTCTTGCCTTTTTTTACCGTTTTTTGGTGTTTTTGGTTATGCGTATTCGTTTGAAACGATTGCGTCTTATACCACCTACTACGATAAAAGCGAAGCATCTCGCTCGCAAAATATTGCCATTGCGGCGGCGCTAATCGACGGCATTACCATTCAGCCGTACGGAGAATTTTCCTTTAACCAAACGGTAGGTAGGCGAACGCAGGAAATGGGGTTTAAGCAGGCGAAAATTATCGTGGACGGCGAGTACGTTTTAGGGGTTGGCGGCGGTGTTTGTCAGGTGAGTACCACGGTGTATAACGCGGCGTTAAAATCCGGCTTGACGATAACGGAATTTCATCCGCATTCCCTTAGAGTGGGGTATGTTGCGCCTTCGCGCGACGCTATGGTTTCCACGCAAAGCGATTTGCGTTTTAACAACCCGCATCCATTTCCCGTACGGCTGCTTGCCACAGCAAAGGACGGGCGTTTAAGTGTAAGCTTTTTGGGGGAACGTGACGGTTACCGTTATGAAATCGTGTCCAACGTTTTGCAGGAAATATCTCCCCCTGCACCCATTGTCAAAAGCGGGGAAAAGGAGCAAATTTTACGCTCGCCAAAAAACGGCGTGAGAAGCGAAGCGTATTTAGAACGCTATTTTGGCGACAAGCTCGTTATGCGCAAACGCTTGCGTGAAGACGTCTATCGTCCCATTCAAGGCATAATCGTCAAAAAAATTGAGAATACGGGCGAATAAATGAGCTCAACCGCTTGTCTTTTTGTGTAAAAAATGTTATAATGGCTATGTATAAAATCGGGAAAAGTTTACGTATACGTAAAAGTAAGCTTATTTCCTTAACGAAAGGCAGGTTTAGTATGGATAGAATTCAACTTAAAGAGCTCAACGCGGAAGTAGAAAAATTCGGCGGTCAAACGGTAATCGTTGCCGGCTGGGCGAGAACCATCCGCGATTCTAAGGCGTTCGGTTTTATCGAACTCAACGACGGCAGTTGTTTTAAAAGCACGCAAATCGTGTTTGAAAGAGCAAATCTTGCAAACTACGATGAAATTGCCAAAGGCAACGTAGGTATGTCCTTGATTGTAAAAGGCACGGTGGTGCTTACGCCTGAAAATAAACAACCGTATGAAATTAAAGCGGAAGAAATTACCGTAGAAGGGGAGTCGACGCCCGATTATCCCTTGCAAAAGAAACGCCATTCGGTAGAATTTTTGCGCGAAATTGCGTACTTGCGCCCTAGAACCAACCTGTTCGGCGCGGCGTTTAGAATTAGAAGCGAAGCGGCGATTGCCATCCACAAATTCTTTAACGACAGGGGCTTTGTATACGTGCATACCCCCATTATTACTGGTAGTGACTGCGAAGGCGCGGGCGCGATGTTCCAAGTGACGACGATGGACATGGACGAAGTGGCAAAATCGGGTAAGGTTGTTGATTATAAGGACGATTTCTTCGGCAAGAAAGCGGCGCTTACGGTATCCGGTCAGCTCAACGCGGAAACGTACGCTATGGCGTTTGGTAACGTGTATACGTTCGGGCCTACCTTCCGTGCGGAACACTCCAACACGGCGCGTCACGCGGCGGAATTTTGGATGATTGAACCGGAAATGGCGTTCTGCGATTTGAAAGGCGATATGGACGTTGCGGAAGCCATGGTAAAATACGTAATCAACTATGTAAGCGAAACGTGTAAAGACGAACTTGACTTCTTGAACAAGTTTGTAGATAACGGCTTGCTTGAAAGATTGAAAAACGTAGCTGAAAACGCGTTCGTGCGTTTGACGTACACGGAAGCGATTGAAATTTTGAAACAAAACGCGGATAAATTCGACGACAAAAATATTTTCTGGGGCAAAGATTTGCAAAGCGAACACGAACGTTTCTTGACGGAAAGCGTGTACAAAAAACCCGTGTTCTTGACCGATTATCCCAAGGAAATTAAATCGTTCTACATGAAACAAAACCCCGACGGAAAAACGGTGGCGGCTGCGGACTTGCTCGTGCCCGGTATCGGCGAACTTGTCGGCGGCTCGCAAAGAGAAGACGATTATCAAAAACTCTACGACCGCATCGTAGAGCTTGGCATGAAGCCCGAAGATTATTCTTGGTATCTCGCGCTTAGAAAATACGGCGGTACGACGCACGCAGGCTTTGGCTTGGGCTTTGAACGTATGGTTATGTACTTGACGGGTATCGCGAACATTCGCGACGTAATTCCGTTCCCCAGAACGGTTTCCAACCTTGAATTTTAAGGAGTAACAAATATGGTAAAAATCGTAGTAGACGCAATGGGCGGAGATTTTGCCCCCGCTGAGCAGGTGGCAGGCTGCGTCCAAGCGCTTAACGAAGACAAAGAGCTTAGCTTACTTTTAACGGGCGACGAAACGCAAATCAAAGCAGAGCTTGCAAAATACAAATATGACGCTTCGCGTGTGGAAATTGTACATACGACGGAGATTATCACGATGGAAGAAGTGCCCACCAAAGCGGTGAAAACGAAAAAGGATTCTTCCCTTGTCGTAGCGTTCCGTTTGCTCAAAGAAGGAAAGGCGGACGGTTTGGTTTCGTCCGGCTCGACGGGCGCGGTGCTCACGGCAGGCGTACTCGTTTTAGGACGCATTAAGGGCGTTTCCCGTCCTGCGCTTTGTCCTGCTATCCCCAACTATCGCGGAGAGACTACGCTCATTTGCGATTGTGGGGCGAACCTTGAATGTAAATCTATCAATTTGGTGCATTTCGCGCTGATGGCGTCGGCGTACGCGCAAACGGTATTCGGCGTGGAAAATCCCAAGGTAGGGCTTTTGAATAACGGCACGGAAGACCATAAAGGCCTTGCGTTGCAACAGGAAACCAACGCAGTGCTGAAAAAGCTGGATTGTATCCATTACGTGGGGAACGTGGAAGGGCGCGATTTGATGTACGGCGATATCGACGTTATGGTTTGTGATGGTTTCACGGGTAACATTGCCACAAAATCGGTGGAAGGTTGCGCAAAAGCCATTTCTACCATTATGAAAAACCAATTCAAGCGCAATATCTTTACGATGCTTGGCGCAGTTGTGTCCAGCGGTGTTATTAAAAACATCAAAAAATCCATGGATTACGAGGGGAAGGGCGGCGCAACGTTCTTGGGGCTTACCAAACCCGTAGTAAAAGGACATGGCAATTCCAAGGCACGCGGGTTCTCCGTGTGCATCTCGCAGGCGGCGGCAGCGGCTCGCGGTAACTTGCCTGAAAAAATCAAAGCTATGTTGGACGGTATTGATATGGACGAAATTGCGCTTGCGGCGCAAACGAGCGAGGCGAACGCATGAAATTGCCTTATGAGGAAATAGAGAAAAAGCTTGGTTATACGTTTGAAAACAAAGCGTTTTTGCAAGAAGCTTTTACGCACGTAACGTATGCACAGCACTATGGCGGCGTGCATAATGACAGAATGGAATATTTAGGCGACGCGGTGTTGCAAATGGTAGTCACCGAATGGCAATATAAAATGGACAGACAGGCAACAGCGGGGCGTATGACGGGGCAACGGCAAAAGCTTGTTTGCAAAAACGCGCTCGATTCCGCGGTGGACGGCTTGGGCGTTTTTGAATACCTACTCCACGAGGGTACAGAATTTAACTTGAACGGTAAGCCCAAATCCAGCTTGTTTGAAGCGATTACGGCGGCTATCTATTTGGACGGGGGTTATCAAGCGGCAAAGCAGTTTATTTTCCGCCACGGCAATTTGCGTTTGGACGGAAAATCCAGCAATCCTATCGGGGATTTGAAAGAATATTTAGAAGGTCGCGGCGAAAAGCAGGCGGTAATCCATGTGGAAAAGTTTGGTAAAGACCATAGTCCTGTATTTTACTGCACGCTGACGGCAATGGGCGAGGAAGCAAAAGGGGAAGGCAAAACGATTAAGGAAGCGCAAGCAACTGCGTCCGCCCGTTTGCTTTGGGAGCTGAAAAATAAATTTGGCGATTGAGTGTCGCTGTGTTTCGCGCGCGTGTGCGCGATAAAGAAAGAGAAAAAACGAAGTGAGGATACAACTTTGGATTTAAAGGAAATACAACTGGTCGGCTTTAAGTCTTTCGCCGACAAAACGCACATTCGCTTTGACGACGGCGTAACGTGTATTGTAGGGCCGAACGGTTGCGGTAAGAGTAATATTGCCGACGCCGTGCGTTGGGTTTTGGGTGAGAAATCCGCAAAATCCCTGCGCGGTTCTAGCATGCAAGACGTTATTTTCGGCGGTACGGTAGAACGCAAACCGCAATCGTTTTGCGAAGTTACGCTCGTGTTCGATAACTCCAACGGCTTGTTCAAGGTGGACACGCCCGATGTGTCTATGACGCGCCGTTTGTATAGAAACGGGGATAGCAAGTACTTAATCAACAACGAACCCAGCCGTTTAAAGGATTTGGTGGCAATGTTCCATTCGATCGGTTTGGGTAAGGAAGGCTATTCCATTATCGGGCAAGGTCAAGTGGAAAAAATTATGAACGCACGCCCGGAGGACAGACGTTCGATTTTTGAAGAAGCGATCGGGCTGATGGTGTATAGAACGCGTAAGGAAGAAATCGAGCGCAAGCTGGAAGATTCTAATTCCAACCTGTTCATTTACAGTCAGCGTATCGATGAAGCGCAACGCGACCTTGGCAGAATGAAAAAGGAAGCGGAAAAAGCGCAGGAGTATAATGAATATTCGCACACGCTGAAAATCAACGAAGCGAATACGTACGTGTACCGTTACGAAAACGCCGAAGCGGAAAAAGGCAAATTTAAAAAGGATATTGCGCTTATTTCCGATAAGATTATCGAGCTGAACACGAGCATTGAACGCGTCAACCGTAAAATCGAAGAAAACCGCGAAAAAATCAGCCAAGCGGACGAGCGTTTGACCGAGCTCAACGATAAGCGTTTGGAGCTTTCCGTCGGCAACGAAAGAAAGGACGGGGAATTGAAGCTTGTTAGAGAGCGTATCAATACGTACAATTCGCAAATTCAGGCGGCGGAAGAAATGCTGGAAGCCAGCAAAAACCGTATCGGGGAAATTGACGACGAAATTGCGCTTTCCAACAAGAAAAACGCGGAAAATATCGCCCGCGTAGCCGAATTAGAAACGCAAACGGAAGTGCTTCGCAGTGCGATTGCGTCTTTGGATAAAAAGATTGCGGTGTTTGAAAAATTCTCCGACGAAAACAGACAAAGCCAGCTTTCGACAGCGGACGATTTATCCGAACTCAAAAAGAATTTGGGCACGCTTTCCGCACGTTTGGAAGCGACGAAAGATAGAATCAAGGAACTTTCCGCGGCGATTGAAAAGACGAAGGAAAGAAAGGAACGTTTAAGCGACGAGCTTGCATCCGTACGTAAAGATTTGAAGCATTTACAATCGTTTACGTCTACGGGTATGCGCGATTTGGAAGAAAAGCAAGAAGAAGCGCGCGAAATGCAGCTCACGATTAACGATTTCAATCAAGATTTGTTCAATACCAACGGTCAAATCGCGTCCTTGAAAGAAAACCTTGAAATGTACATAAGCTTGAAAAATCGTTTTGAAGGGTATAAGGAATCGGTGCGCCGTTTGTTGTCGGTTGCAAAGACGAACCCCGATTTACAAAAGCGTATGCACGGCGCGCTTGCCGATATCGTATCCACCGACCAAAGATACGAAACGGCTATCGAAACGGCGTTTGGCGGCGCTATGCAAAATATCGTAACGCCCAATGCGGACGACGGTAGATATTTGATTGAATACTTAAAGCGCACCAACGGCGGTATCGTAACGTTCTTGCCTGTAAGCAATATGCGTCCCCGTCCCGATTCGCGCGAAATTCGCCGTGCGCTCGACGAACGCGGCGCAATGGGGCTGGCTACCGAGCTTGTAAAATACGACGATTATTACTATAACGTAATTTCCAACCTGCTTGGCAACACACTCGTTTGCGACACGATTGCCAACGCTACGGCGATTGCGAAAAAGTACGGCAACCTGTTTAAAATTGTAACGCTTGACGGCGACACAATCGCTACCAGCGGTTCAATGACGGGCGGCAGCCGCAGGAAGGACAGCGCCTCGCTCCTTTCCAACGAAAGAAAAATTCAAGAATGCAAGGACAATATTGCACGCAAGCAAAAGTACATTGAAAAGCTGAAAGCGGCGATTGCGGAAAGCGAAAAAGCACGCGCGGCGGCGGAAGCGGAAGTGGAAAAACTGCGTGAAAAATACCAAGGCGCGAACAGCGAAATAGCAGGGCTTTTACAACGCGAAACGGCGCTTACGCAACAAATTACGGAAACGGAAAGCGATTTGCAAACGTACGAAGAAGCTATGCAGGATTTGCACTTGAAGCTGGAAAACTTGCAATTTGAAGAAGCCAACTCGTCGCTCAGCGAAGAACAAATTGCGGCACGCCGCCGTGATGCGGAAGCGCAAATGGCAAACCAAAAACAACAATGCGAAAGTTTCAAAGAAGAACGTGCGATTAAGAGTGAAACGCTCAGACAAGCGGAAATCGAATACACGGCGCTTTGCACGGCGATTGACAATCACGGTGCAAATATTGACCGCTTAACGCAGGAAAAGGAAGAAATCGTTAAACGTATTATTGAAACGGAATACGAAAAAACCAACACACAAACCAAGCTTTTGGGCTTGCAATCGGAAGCGCAGGAAAAGGAACTTACGCCTGAAGAACGTGCGGCGGTGGAAGCGATTACCGCGGAAATTTCTTCTCTTTCTAAAGAAAAGGAAGTGATCAACGCAGCACAGCTTGCTTTGGAAGAAGACAAAACCAACCTGCAAGAAACGCTCACCAAACAATCGGACAAGCGTTATAAATGCGAAATTGAAATCAGCAAAATCGACACCAACCTTGAAAATATGCGCGCGCGTATGGAAGAAGCGTACGAGTTGGATTACGAAGGCTGCGTACAATTCAAGGTGGACAACTTTGACGTGAACGAAGCGGCGGGCTTGATTACGGCGTTGAAACGCAAAATTACCGCGCTTGGTCCTGTTAACCCCAACGCTGTGGAAGAATACGAATATAAGCAAAGCCGTTGCGATGAAATGGTTACGCAACGCGACGATTTGCAAAAAGCCATTGACGATTTGAACGAAGCGCTTGGCGATATCCGCAGTGAAATGTTGCGCTTGTTTAATGCAGGCTTTGATTTGATTAACGAAAACTTCAAAACGACGTTCAAGGAACTCTTTGGCGGCGGCAGAGCGGAATTACAAATCGATTACGTGGACGGCGAAGACCCCTTGGCGGCAGGTATCGAAATTGTCGCTTGTCCTCCCGGCAAAAAGCTTACGAAAATCTCGTTGCTTTCTGGCGGCGAACGTGCGCTTACGGCAATCGCTATCCTGTTCGCTATCTTGAAATCGCATCCGATGCCGTTCTGTATTTTGGACGAAATCGAAGCGGCGCTCGACGATGCAAACGTAGATAGATTTGCTACCTATTTGAAGAAGTTTGCGTTGGAAACACAGTTTATCGTTATTACGCATAGAAAGCCGACGATGAATCAAGCCGATTCGCTCTTTGGTGTTACCATGCAAGAAAAGGGCGTTTCCAAAATCGTTTCTGTGCGTTTGGCGGACGTGGAAAGCAAACTCGGCGTCAATATTAATTAATATAAAAACAACCAAAGTCGGTGGCAGGTATTGCCACCGACAAACAATAAAGGAATAAACTCATGGGTATTTTCGGTAAATTATTCGGCGCGTTGAAAAAGACGAAAGATAACCTTTCGGAAAAGTTACGCGTACTTTTTTCCAACAACAAACTCGGCAACGAGTTCTATGAAGAACTTGAAGAAATCCTAATTTCCGCCGACGTTTCGGTATCCACGGCAGAAGAAGTGGTGGAGCGCGTTAAAGCACAAGCCATGCAAGAAAAATTGAAAGACGAAAACTACGTTATCGGGCTTTTGAAAAACATTCTCACTGATATTTTGCAGGAATCGGAAGTAGAGCCGCCGCAATACCCTTGCGTAATTATGCTTGTCGGCGTTAACGGCGTGGGCAAAACTACGACGGTGGGCAAGCTGGCTAACTATTTCTTAAAACAGGGCAAAACGGTGACGGTTGCGGCTGCGGATACCTTCCGCGCGGCGGCAAGCGAACAGCTTTCCATTTGGGCGGATCGCGCGAAAGTGCGTATCGTGAAGCACGAAGAAGGCAGTGACCCGTCTGCGGTTATTTTTGACGCGGTTTCTTCCGCTAAGGCGAAAAAAACGGACGTGGTTATCGTGGATACCGCAGGCAGATTGCACGTCAAAGAAAATTTGATGAACGAGCTTAGAAAAATGGACAGAGTAGTCACGCGCGAATATCCCGAAGCAGATTTCATGAAACTGCTCGTTTTAGACGCAACGACGGGGCAAAACGCCGTCAACCAAGCGCGCGTGTTCGACGAAGCGGTGGAACTGGACGGTATCGTACTTACCAAGCTGGACGGTACGGCGAAAGGCGGTTTCGTATTCTCGCTTTCCGCGGAACTTTCCTTGCCCGTCATCTTTGCAGGCGTGGGCGAAAAGATGGAAGATTTGGAATTTTTCGACAGCAAAGACTTTGTCGACGCCATTTTGTAACGGAGCACAGGTATGAAAATAGACATTTTAACGCTTTTTCCCGAAATGTTTTCCGCCATGCAAGGTAGTATTTTAGGCAGAGCGCAAAAATCGGGAAAGGTACAAATTAATATCGTCAATTTGCGGGATTATACGGAAGATAAGCATTTAAAATGCGACGATTATCCCTTTGGCGGCGGCGCGGGTATGGTAATGATGCCCCAACCCATCGGCAGTGCTATTGAAGCGCTTGATCCCGAGCATAAGGCGCGCCGTATTTACATGTCGCCCAAAGGGCAAACGTTCAAGCAACAAAAGGTGTTCGAACTGCTTGCATACGAGCATTTGATTTTGCTTTGCGGACATTACGAGGGTGTCGACCAACGCGTCATTGACTTGTTTATCGACGAAGAAATTTCTATCGGTGATTACGTGTTGACGGGCGGCGAACTGCCTGCCATGGTGGTTGCTGATTGCGTGTCGAGATACGTCGATGGCGTAATCAGCGCGTCCTCTTTGGTGGATGAAAGCTTTTCCGAAAACATGCTGGAATATCCCCATTACACCCGTCCGCAGGAATATAAAGGCTTGACCGTACCTGAAGTATTGCGTAGCGGCGACCATGCGAAAATTGACGCTTGGCGCAGAGAAAAAGCCATGGAAATTACCAAAGCACGCAGACCAGATTTGCTTAAATGAGCCATACAGGTATGCGTTGAACGATTTGGAGAGAAAAAAATGAAGAATATACAATGGTTCCCGGGGCATATGACCAAAGCCATGCGTGAAATGGAAGCCAAGCGCGATTTGTGCGATGGTATCATTTGCGTACTCGATGCGCGCGCGCCCATTGCGTCCGTGAACAAAAACTTTAAAAAGATATTCGGCGAAAAGCCCGTTTTGTATTTGCTCAACAAAGCCGATTTGGCGGACGCAAGCAGAACGGACGGCTTTATGAAACTGTTTGAAAGCAAGGGGCAGTATGTAGTCAAATGCGATTGCACCAACCCCTCGTCCAAGCGTTTGATTTTGCAAAAATTGACGGCGATTACGCAGGAAAAACGCGAACGCGCAGAAGCCAAGGGTTTGAACCGCACGTTTCGTTTTATGGTAGCGGGCATTCCCAACACCGGCAAAAGCACGCTCGTTAATTTAATTAGCGGTCAAAAACGCGCAAAAACAGGGGATAAGGCAGGCGTAACGCGCGACGTGCGTTGGCTTAAATGCGGCGGGTTTGATTTGCTCGACACGCCAGGGACAATGCCGCCTGCGTTCGACGATCAATATCACGCACGGCACTTGGCGTATATCGGCAGTATCAACGACGACATTTTAGATATGGACGACGTAGCGTTGGAGCTTTTGGGGGAGCTTGCGGAAAAATATCCCGCTTGTTTGACCGAGCGTTACGGCATCACGGATTTTAGCGAAAAGCTGGGTATGTACGAAACGCTTTGTAAACGTCGCGGCTTTATCTTGCGCGGCGGTGAATTTGATTACGAACGTGGCGCAAACGCGCTTATCGATGATTTTAGAAAGGGCAGAGTAGGTAAAATTACACTGGAAAATCCAGCCGATTATAAGGAATTTACTTTTAAGGGGTAATGATGAAAAAAACTTGGAATGCAGACGAAAAATTATCGTATGAACGCATGTTGACCGCCAAGGGCTATCAAAATATCGTAGGCGTGGACGAGGTAGGCAGGGGGCCGCTTGCGGGACCTGTTGTTTGCGCGGCGGTGATTATGCCTTTGGACGACGACAAAATTATTGTTGGCGTGGACGATAGTAAAAAACTCTCCGCAAAAAAACGCGAAGAGCTGGCGGAAAAGATAAAAGCGACCGCGCTTGCTTATTGTATCGTGGAAATCGATGAAAAAATCATTGACGAAATGAATATTTTAGAAGCGACCAAGCTGGGTATGAAACGCGCTGTGGAAGGGCTTGAACTCGTACCTGGTACCGTCCTTACTGACGGAAACATGACGATTGACGTGCAATTTCCCCAACAAAGCGTGATCGGCGGCGATGCGCTTTCCTATTCTATCGGTGCGGCAAGCATTATCGCCAAAGTACATAGAGATGCCATGATGGACGAATACGACAAAACGTACCCTGCCTATCAGTTCGCCAAAAACAAGGGCTACGGTACGGCGGCGCACATTCAAGCAATTAAGGAGCAAGGCTTATGTCCCATTCACCGCAGGACGTTCACAAAAAGGTTTTAGGTAAAAAAGGCGAAAAGCTTGTCGAAAAGTACGTCAAAAAGCTGGGTATGAAAATTATCGAAACCAACTATCATACTCCTTTTGGCGAAGCGGATTTGATTGCGTCGGATAAGGACGAAATCGTGTTTATCGAAGTAAAAACGCGCACCAGCACTATGTTTGGTACGCCTGCCCAAGCGGTGGGAACGGTCAAACAGCAACGCTATTATAAAATAGCGCAATTTTACGGCATGAAACATAGCGAAGAACCCAACGCCCGTTTCGACGTGGCGGAAGTGTATGCTGACGGCAAAATAGAATATTTAAAAAATGCATTTTAAGGCAACACCCCGACGAAAGGGCAATCGTCGGGGTGTCTTATTTTATTATGAAAGATTAAATTGTAAGAATAGGTTGTTTTATTAATAATTTTCCGCGCGAACTTCGAAATACGATTGTGCGTGCGCGCAAACAGGGCAAACGTCGGGAGCGTTGTTGCCTTCTACGGTGTGACCGCAGTTGGAGCATTTCCAAGTGACTTTTTCAGCCTTAGCAAATACGTTGTTGTTCTTTACGTTTTCCAAAAGCTTTCTGTATCTTTCTTCGTGTTCCTTTTCAATCGCTGCAACGCCGTCGAAAAGGGTAGCGATATCGTCAAAGCCTTCTTCGCGCGCTACCTTTGCAAATTCCGCATACATATCCGTCCATTCGTAGTTTTCACCTTCCGCAGCCGCCAAAAGGTTTTCTTCCGTGGAACCGATAGCGCCGCCGTGCAAAAGCTTAAACCAAATTTTTGCGTGTTCTTTTTCGTTGTTTGCCGTTTCTTCAAAAAGCGCCGCAATTTGTACAAAACCTTCTTTTTTTGCCTTGCTCGCAAAGTAGGTGTACTTGTTTCTTGCTTGCGATTCGCCTGCAAACGCCGTCCAAAGGTTAGCTTCCGTTTTCGAGCCTTTCAACACAGGAATTTCTTGAAACTTACCGCTTTGTTTGCAGACGGGGCAAACTTCGGGTTCTTGACCTTCCGCAACATAGTGACATACTTGACATTCAAATTTTTTCATAACTTTTAAACCTCTTTTCTTGCTTCTTATTAGTACTTAGTCTTATTAAGTAACTAAATTATACTATAAAAATTTATATTTGTCAATAGTTTTTTTGAAAAAAATTGAAAAAATTTAAAATTTTTTAAAAATAGCAAAACTTGACAAAACGATAACAAAAGCGACATAAATTGATAATATGCGCGTGATAATATAATAATGTATATATAGGAGGGGTTGACAACTGCAAAAAAAAGGTGTATAATGCCTTTCAAGGAAAAACAGGGGGTGCAAAATGGCGCAACTGACCGAAAAACAAAAGAAATGGGTGGAACGCACGGCGCACAATAGCCGCGTGTATCGCCGTATTTTATATAACCGCATGTTTACGTTTGTTCTTGCGGTGTTGTTACAGCTTGTAACATTTGTGTATTTTTTCTACTCCATTACCTATCATTCACCGTGGACGATTGCCATTCAGACGCTGCTTTTTATCTTCCAAATCGTGTCCGTATTATATATATTGAACGCGCACGAGCGGCCGTCGTCTAAACTCAACTGGATTATTTTAATTTTGCTTGTTCCCGTATTCGGGATACCCATGTATGCGATGAACGGACGCGGAAGACCGGCACGAAAGATGAAAAATAAAATGCTTACGGCGCAAAAGCAGGTAGACGAAGCGTTTGAAAAAGTGTATGGTATACCGCAACCGCCTACGCAACAAAACCGCCAAACGGCTGTTTCTTCTTATTTAACAAAATATGTAAAATATCCTGCCTTTTACGACGGCAGCGTGGAATACTACGCGGACGGCACGCAAATGTTTGAGGCAATGAAACAGCAACTGCAAAAAGCGGAAAAGTTTATTTTGCTGGAATATTTCATTATCGCGCACGGGCGCATGTGGAAGGAAATTTTGCAAATTTTGCTGGAAAAAGCCATGCAAGGCGTGCAAATCCGCATTATTTACGATGATTTTGGGTGTATGCTTACCCTGCAACCCCGATACGAGCATTATTTAAACAGTCTGCATGAAAACATCCGCTGTATTAAATTTAATAAAGTAGTACCGTTTTTGGCTTTACGAATGAACCACCGCGACCATAAAAAGATTTTGGTAATCGATGGAAAAGTGGGTTTTACGGGCGGTATTAATTTGGCGGACGAATATATCAATGAAAAGCAACGCTTTGGGCACTGGAAGGATACGGGTGTGCAAATTACGGGCGCAAGCGTGCAGTCGCTGACAAAAGCATTTTTCCACGTTTGGCAAGCGTACGGAAAAGAAAATATGCCGTTGGAATATTTTTTACCCAAATCGCAACACACGCAAAAAAAAGATGGCTTGATTATTCAACCCTACGATGATTCGCCGCTGGATGGTATCAGTACAGGCGCGTCGGTATATGAAGATATCATTCACCGCGCGGAAAAATACGTTTGGATTTTTACGCCGTATTTGGTGTTAGATGAGCAAATGCGTGGCGCGTTATGCTTTGCTGCGGCGCGCGGAGTAGACGTGCGTATTGTAACGCCCGGTATTCCCGACAAAAAAACGGTGTTCCGTTTGACGCGTGCAAATTATACAATGCTTTTAAAAGCAGGCGTGCGTATTTATGAATATACGCCCGGGTTTATCCACGCAAAGAGTATGCTCAGCGATGATAATGCTGCGGTGGTAGGCACGATTAATATGGATTACCGCAGTTTGTATCATCACTTTGAAAACGCGGTGTATTTCACGGATAAACAGGCTGTAGATAAGCTGAAAGAAGACTGTTTACAAACGTTCGGCGTTTGTAAGGAACGCACGTTGGAAAACACCAAACGCCATTTGCTTGGCCGTTTGACGGACGCAGTTTTGCGTGTTTTTGAAACGCTGATGTAACGGTGAAAAGGTAAAAGGAAGGGGGCAGGTGCGCGACAAACGTGTATTTGCCTTTATTTTTATTAAAAACCGCAACATTTAAAAACGAAGGTATTGACAAAATTGCCAAACTATGCTATACTTTTTCCGTAAAAGGAGAAAAAGTTATGGGAAAAACAACGATTGCGCTGTTATACGATTTTGATAAAACGCTTTGTACCACCGATATGCAGGAATACGGCTTTATCCAAAATTTGGGTATTGAGCCCGAAGAATTTTGGCGCGGAGCAGGGGAAATTACCGCTAAGCATCAAGTAGAAAAAATTCTTTCCTATATGTTTTTAATGGTGAAAAAGTGTAAGGAAAAAGGCATTAAGCTGACGGAAGAATATTTAAATCAATGCGGAGAAAACGTAATTTTATTTAAAGGGGTTGCCACTTGGTTTGACCGTATCAATCAGTATGGAGAATCTCTTGGCGTCAATATCGAGCATTATATCATTTCGTCGGGGACGTACGAAATTATCAAAGGTACGCCCATTGCAAAATATTTCAAGGAAATTTACGCGTGTAGATATATGTACGATGAAAATGGCGAAGCCATTTGGCCGTCGCTTGCTATCAACTATACCTTAAAAACGCAGTTTATCTATCGCATTTCCAAAGGTGTTTTGGACGTGACGGACGACGATAATTTGAACCGTTCGCAGGAAGAAAGTGCGCGCCGCATCGCCTATCGCAATATGATTTATATCGGCGACGGCTTGACGGATATTCCTTGTATGAAGCTGGTTAAGGAACGCGGCGGTAAATCTATCGCTTTGTATCCCGCAGGAAAGAGTGAAAAGGTTAAGGTGTTGGTAGAAGATGAACGTATCAATTACGTTTGTGCAGCGGATTATTCCGTCAATTCCCCCCTGGAAAAAATCGTTAAGCTTATGATTGAAAATATGGCGATTTTGGATCAGTTAAAGAGCAAAGAAGAAAAACAGCTTGCGCAGTTTTTAAAGATGAAAGAAAGCTAAATGTATCAATAAACGCACCCAGGTATGCGTTGAATAAAAATCCCTATCGTTTCGTGCGATGGGGATTTTTAGTGTTATTTAGTAAAAAATACGGCTATTTTATAAAAAAGCTACACGATATTTGGTTTTTTTATAAAAAAAGTAAATAATTAAACAAAAATTTGCATCAAAACAAGGGCTTTATAGTATTTTTCTTGTCAGGAATATATGTGACAAAACTGAAATGGTTTCGTTATTTTTGGCGAAAATAAGAAAAAACAAGCACCCATGTCCTTAATGAGCGCTTAAAAAAGCAGTATTATTTTGGAAAAATAGAAAACGAGATATTTTCGGATAAATGGTTGACAGTAATATTTTTCAGTGGTATAATAATTTAGGTTACAGTTAAGGTATAAAACTTAGTTTTATGCAAAACAGCTAAAAAACGAACGGCTTTCGTTGGACAATGCGAAAATTGCGTTACCGACAAAAGAAACACGAAGAGGAAGATATGAACGAAATTTTACTAACGGCGGGTATATGTATCGGCGGTGGGTTGACCGGATTTTTGGCAAACCTGCCTATTCAGCCCGTACGCTTATTCAAAAAGGAAATAGCGTTTAAGGATTTATTGTTGAAAGGGTTAGGTTTATTGCTTTTCATTGCGTATATTCCCTATTTATTCGCTATGGAACAAATGAGCAATCAAATTGGTTTGCAAGGCGGCGTGTTTACGCCGACGGTAACCGTACTGATGGCAATTTTGAAATGGCTTACCTATTTCTCACTTGCCGCGTGCATGATGGAAGCGTTCTTTTATAATAAGGAAAACGTGCGCGCGTATGTGACGTTTTTTGTACCCGTCATTTTACTCATCAACGGCATTTTGCTTAAAAACGTAGCCATTTATGCAACAGGGGCAGTAGAATATTACGATTATCG
>JAZQWZ010000091.1:0-1802 GCA_045632625.1 Candidatus Scatosoma sp.
CCCATTTGATAGAGCAGCATCACCGCCACACCTTCGCTAATTTCACCGATACAAAGCGCGCCGATAGATGCAACCGTCATCAAAAAGTTCTCGTCGAAAACTTTGCCTTTACTTATATTTTTTACAGTCGCTTTCAAAACGGGCAATCCAGCGGAAATATAAGACAATGCGTAGAAAACATAAAAAGCAACCGCGTTATGTATCCACTTTTCAAAAACAAGCCCGCATATAAAGCACACGATAGAAACTGCGATAAATGCCCATTGTT
Source organism: Candidatus Scatosoma sp. (assembly GCA_045632625.1). Lineage (GTDB taxonomy): Bacteria > Bacillota > Clostridia > Christensenellales > Borkfalkiaceae > Scatosoma. Next base: position 269 of record JAZQWZ010000091.1, read on the forward strand.
TGGTATGTGAAACTGCATCAATCGCATACCTGCCCCCATCCTTTACATTTTCCGTCCTTTCTTCCACCACGGAAACTTCTTCAAAATGATTGACAAGATACACCGCTTTTTCCAACGCTTGTTCGTCCGCGTAGTCTATCGTTAATTTTTGATTTATAAAGGAAACGGATGCAAATTGTACACCGTCTATTTTGGCAATTTCACTTTCCAACTGTGCAGCACAGTGCGCACAATCCAACCCTTTTAACCGTATCACTTTTTGCATACTTATTCACCATCCGTTTTGCAAAGCAAGTGCGCCTTGCCAAGCTCTACAATTTCACGAATATGCTCATCGGCAAGCGAATATTCCATATTTTGTCCTAAACGACGCGCTCGCACGATATTATTATCACGCAAAATACGTAACTGATGACTGATATTGCTTTGCGTTGCATCGCACACTTCCGTCAAGTGATACACACACATTTCCCCTTTCATAAGTGCTATCACGATATTCAGCCGATTTGGATCGGACAAAACGTGAAAAATACGGCTTATCTTTTCCACGTCGCTTTTTAAAAGTATATCTTCTTTTACTCTTTGTACAGCAAGCGCGTGTTCTTTTTCACGCTCGCAGACCTTTTCCTTGATTTCTTTCATTTGCTTTCCTTTTCTTTTGCTTGGTATCCTTCATCTATTCCAAAGCATTATTCTTTTTCTATTATATGAATATATGAACATATCTTCATATATTATTATAACATAGCATTTGCGACCTGTCAAGCAAATAAATATAAAAACCAGTGCATATTTTACACTGGTTTCAACTCTTCTATTAAATGCGAAAACAAAAGGAAAGTCCATCGTATCATTTTATGGAATATTTTTTACTTTACATTGATTGCGATGATATTACACATCAAAGCGGGAAACAAAGATTTTTTCGTTTAAACGCGCACCTGCCCCTATTAAATGCAAGCAAAGGCGTTTAGCAACCAGTGCTTGGCGCGCCATACCATGGCGCTTGTTTTCTTCTTCGTTCCCATATTTCATATCCCCTAAAACGGGACAGCCAAGGTGCGCCATATGCGCACGGATTTGATGCGTTTTGCCCGTATGCAAAACAATTTCCACTTTGCTTAAACCATCTTTTTCTTCCAACACGGAATATTGCGTAACAATCTCTTCCGCGCCCTTAACTTTTTCATCAAAAACGCTTACAAGCGATTTTTCTTCGTTCTTTTTTAAGTACGCCTTGCACGTTGCCGATTTTTCTTTAAACGTACCTACGCATAATGCGTGATAGATTTTTTCTACGCGTTTTTCCTTAAAAGCATCAAGTAAAACTTGCTCCATTTCATCGCCAAAGGCAAATATCATAAGCCCGCTTGTATTTCTATCCAAACGATGAATAAAACGGCAGTTTTCGCCGTATTTTCGCAACAAAGCTGCATACACAGCTTCACTATTTACCCCGCTTTCCTTATCGATAACAAGTACGTTTTCGCCGTTAAATACTTCGTAAAACGCGGGCTTTTCTTCTTGCTTTTTC
>JAZQWZ010000092.1:0-5800 GCA_045632625.1 Candidatus Scatosoma sp.
TTACCGCGGCAATCGCTTTGAAAGGCACAGCGAAAATCGTAAAAAAAGTTTCTAGAAATTTGTTCTATCCCCGTCCCAACGTCGATTCGGCAGTGGTAAAAATCACGTTCGATAGGGGCAGAATCCCCGTAAAAAGTGAAAAAGCATACCGCCAAACGGTCAAATGCGCCTTTTTGAATAGAAGAAAAACGCTGGAAAACAATCTTGTTAACAGCTTTGGCGTTTCTCGTGAAATAGCGAAAAACATTTTAGCGCAAGTAGGCGTAGACGAAAAAGCAAGGGGGGAAACGCTTTCCCCCGAGCGCTTGGGCGTGCTTTGCAACGTGCTGATCGAGCAAGGGGTATTGCAAGAAAGCTAAGCAATCAGGGAGTAAAAACGAAAATGAATAAGTCCCAAATAGACATTCGCCTGTATACCAAACAGTTTTATAAAGGTAACGGGTTTTATATTACGCTTTTGGTAGTAGAAATGCTATTAAATATAGCGGGTTTACTGTTTGTTTCGTGGATTTTGCAGCAGCTTATCGATTTAATCGGCGGCTATCAAACAGGCTTTACGCTTTCGCAGCTTACGATGATTTCCATTGCGGCGCTTGCCGTTTCCATGCTTGGTTATTTAATAGCCTGCTATGCGCGGCCAAGATATCTGACGCGCGGTATTTCGCAGTATAAAACGTGTGTTTTTCAAGAGTTGACCAAGAAAAACATATCCGCGTTTTCGGGCGAAAATTCGTCTACGTACATATCGGCGCTCACCAACGATATCAAAGCGATAGAGCAAGGATATTTGACGGATACGTTTGTAATTATCAGCAACATCGTAACGTTTATCAGCGCGCTTGCCATGATGTTGTGGTACAGTCCGCTGTTGACGTTAGTGGCAATCGGTATGTCGTTGCTGCCCTTGATTGCGGCGCTTTTGACGGGCAATCAAATGGCGGAAGCGGAAAAACAAGTTTCATCCGTCAACGAAACGTACACAGCAACCATTCGCGACTGTCTTGGCGGTTTTTCCGTGATTAAGTCCTTTAAGGCGGAAGCGCAAATGCTGCGTATTTTTAAGGAACGTATCCAACAGCTTGCCACGGCTGAGCGCGGTAAACAAAAAAAACACGTGCTTGTGGAAATGTTTGGTGCGCTTGCAGGGTTTACGGCGCAAATCGGTGTGTTTTTGCTAGGTGCGTATCTTGCACTTTCGGGAAAGGGCGTAACGGCAGGTATGACGATTGCGTTCGTGCAACTGATGAACTACGTGCTTTCGCCTATCGGCGCGATACCTACTGCATTAGCCGAACGCAAGGCGGCAAAGGTACTTGTTGAAAAGGTGGCGACAAAGCTGAATGAAAACGTCCGCGAGCAAGCGCAAACAGAACATACGCCCTTGCAAAACGGCATTACGGTGGAAGACGTGTGCTTTGGCTACGAAACGGACAAACAAGTGCTGCATAACGTAAATTGCCATTTTGCGTTGGGTAAAAAATATGCGATAGTCGGCGCGTCGGGCAGTGGCAAAACTACGCTGTTAAATTTATTGCTTGCGTCGTATGAAAATTATCAGGGCAATATTTATTATGATAATCAAGAATTAAAGCAAATACCAACTTCGTCTTTATACGAAACGGATAGTATTATCCAACAAAACGTATTTGTGTTCAACGCAACCATTCGCGACAATATCACGATGTTCCGCGCGTTTCCCGAACAAGAAATTGAAAACGCCATTCGTCTTTCGGGGCTGTCTGCCGTGATACAAGCAAAAGGGGAAGAATATTTGTGCGGCGAAAACGGTAACGGGCTTTCGGGCGGCGAAAAACAACGTATTGCGATTGCTAGAAGTTTGTTGAAAAAATCGCAAGTACTGCTTGTGGACGAAGCGACGGCGGCATTGGACACGGAAACGGCAAAACAGGTGTTTGACGCCATTTTAAGCTTGGACGGTGTTACGAGTATCGTCGTTACCCATTCGTTGGAAGAAACGCTATTAAACCGTTACGACGAAATTCTCACCATGAAAAACGGACGCATTGTAGAACGCGGCGCGTTTGTCGATTTGATGGAACAAAAGGGATATTTCTATTCGTTGTTCACGGTTGGACAATAAGTAAAAACCATAAAAAACGAGGGCATATCGTGTTCAACGCGTACACGGTATGCCTATTTTTAATAAATATGCGGACTATATACAATGATAACGGCACCTTGTTTCTATAAATAAAGGCGGAAGATTTTCTTCCGCCTTTATTTATGGGTTATTTCTTATATAAAGTACTTTTGGGATAAGGCATTTCCATGTCGGTAAGACCAAGGATATAATCGGTGGAAACGTCGTAAAACTCTGCAAGTTGCACTAACGTTTCTAACGGTATTTGCCTTTGGCTGTTTTCATATTGAGAATACGTGTTTTGTTTTATGTGTAAATGGTCGGAAAGTTGTTTTTGTGTTAACTTAAATTCTTCCCGTAATTCTTTTAATCGAAAAAAACACATAACGTCTACCCTTAAAAACTTTTATATAACAATTATAGTAAATCTCAATATGAGATGTTGACATTTATCTCAAAATGTGATAAAATTAGCAATACAGGAAATTTTATCATGAAATCAAAATAAAAAAGTAGGAGGTTTTATCATGAAAAAATATATTTCTTGGGTAGTATGTGCAGTTTTGCTGTTTTCAGCGATGTTGCTTCCAAAATTCAATCCGATAGAAATCGGGAAAGGAAGTGGCGTGGGGCAAAAGGTAGAAAGTGTAGAAGAAGTGGCGGATATTTTATGCTCGTTTGGGGCGACTGAGGATGAATTAAATCAAATGATGTCCACAAATACCGTCGAGCAAACAAATACGCATAAAAGCGTCACGTTAGAGTTTGAAATCAATAGATCGTTTAGTATGTGGCAAAAAAGCACACGAAAACAATTTTTATCTTCTCAAAGTAGAATGACAATGTATATTGATGATGAAAAAGTATATTATCGTGCGGAATCAGATACTTTTCAAGAGGCTCCTTTGGGAGAGGAGATGAAGAGAGTTTCTTCTTCTCCCGTATTCGATTTGTATGTCTTCGGCGAGCAGGTATTTCTTAAAGTTATGCAAGGAGCAGGGGAGGGTTTTCCCAAGGAATTGTTAAATAAATGGGTTGATATGGGCGATGGGGCTGAAATGTTTCAAGCTGTAACAGGAATGAATTTATTGATAATGTCAACAATAGGGCAATATATTTTAAATTGCGAAGAGGATATTTTTTCGCGCTCAGGTAACACGTATACGTTAAACAGCACGGCAGCCAAAACGCTTTGGGGACAATTGAGTTTTGGGGAAATAAAAGAAGATGAATTTGACGAGGCGGAGTTTTTTGTGGATTTATCATCGAAACGTAGCCCTTTTTTTTCGGCGCGTTGTACAGTAACGGAAAAGGGAGAAGGGAGCAGCTTTTGGTGGGGGGAACACGTGAAATGCCGATTGTCGAACATCGATAACACGAAAGTAAATTTTCCTCAAAATGTAGAGATTTATAATCTTTTCGACTATTTATAATTAAAAACAAAGGAGAATATCATGGAAGCGGAACAAAATAAAGTAACAAAAGAAACGCCTTGGCATATCGGCAAGGCGTGCATATTGATAAATGTAGTAGGCGTAATTTTTGCGGCGGCGTATCTATTTGGGGCTTTTTCAGGAACGATGGAAAAGATAACTGTTATTTCCTGTATCAATAAAATCTTGGCGATTTTTTCTTTTCACAAATCCCTTTGGTACGAATATGTTGCCGCAACGGCACAAGGGATTATTTATTTGGTATTAGGTGTTTTAATTATTAAAGCAACTTGTCGCGGCTTTAACCGCATGAAAATGAAAGAGGAAAACGTCAAAATTGCCTCTGTCTTTATTGAGTTTAAAAATATTTTTAGATATTGTACTATATATGTTATTGCAAACAATATGTTAAACCAAGAGGGGCTTGCTGGCTGGGGAAGATTTTTCCTTATCGTTGGGCTGCTGTTTGTATCGTTGGGCGAGGTGTATAAAAATGCAGTTATTACTAAAAAATGGTGGTGGCAATACGCCCTTTCTTCGGGGGTATATACGCTTGTTAAAGGAATTCTTTTAATTGTTGTTGGCAGTTATATCGTTACGCCTTTTATAAAAGAAATTTTAGGAAATGTTCGCATCTTATTTTTTGGAACGTTAGATTTCTCAACGGGCATTCTTGCCGTACATACCTTATATAAAGCGATAGGCGTCAATATTTTCCATTTAATTTTAACGGTATATTTGTTTCAAAAGATGGATGAATTTTTCTTCTACAATAAATATGAAAGTGCCTGGAAAAAATTATTTATAACCGCTTGCGTGTATTTGGCTGTCGATTTGATTCTTTTTATGGCGTTAGTAGGCGGTGGGGCACAAATAGATATAATGCAAGCAGTTGCAGGTTATATGCAATCTGGAAATCATTTACCTATATCGATTATTTTAATCTCGGGCGCAGGGCGGGCAACAACGTTTTTTCCCACGTTTTATAAAAAACCGATATCACAAAAAACCGTGAAACAAAAAGAATAATGACATAGAATAAAAACGAGGGCATATCGTGTTCAACGCGTACACGGTATGCCTATTTTTAATAAATACGTATATAAAAAAGCCCATCGGAGGGGGACCGAGGGGCTTTTTATTTAGGGCAAAGAAAGATTATTCTTTCTTCGCATTTGCAACAATTTTTTCCACAAGTTCGCCGGGAACAGGTTCGTATGCCAAGAATTCTGAAACAAATTTACCGCTGCCGCGCGTCAACGAACGAAGTTCCATCGTGTATTCCATAATTTCCGCAAGGGGAACTTCCGCCGTGATAATGGCTTTGTTACCTTCGCTGTCCGTACCCATGATACGGCCGCGGCGTTTGGAAATATCGCCCATTACGTCGCCCAAATAATCAGCGGGAACGGCAATCTTCAAGCTGTGGATAGGTTCAAGCAAAATGGGTTTCGCGTTCTTCAAGCCTTCTTTGTAAGCGATGTTCGCCGCCATCTTGAAAGAAAGTTCGTTAGAGTCCACGTCGTGGTAGCTGCCATCGTACAATACCGCTTTCAAACCGGTTACAGGATAGCCAGCCAAGGGGCCGTTTTCCATACTTTCGCGCAAGCCTTTTTCAACTGCGGGGAAGTAGTTCTTGGGTACTGCGCCGCCAACCACTTCTTCTTCAAATACAAATTCTTCTTCGCAAGGGGAGAAACGGATTTTAACGTGACCGTATTGACCGTGTCCGCCCGATTGTTTCTTATGTTTACCTTCTGCTTCCGCCGTGCCGCGAATGGTTTCACGGTACGCAACTTTCGGTGTGGAAAGTTTCATATCAACGCCGTAGCGCGCTTTTACTTTCTTCACCAGCGTTTCAATTTGAATATCCCCTTGACCGCCGAGCAAAATTTCGCCCGTTTCCACGTTCTTTTCTACGGAGAAGGTATAATCTTCTTCGCGGAGTTTCGCAAGCCCTGCGAAAATTTTATCTTCTTCGCCTTTCTTTTCCGCCGTAACTGCCATAAACAGGGTAGGCTTCGGGAAGAAAATAGGTTTAAAGCGTACTTTCTTTGCAGGGTCGCAAAGCGTGTCGCCCGTGTTGGTGTTGCTCAGCTTGTTCACTGCGCCGATATCGCCTGCCGCAAGCTCGTCAACAGGTTCCATCTTCTTGCCGCGGAGTGCGTACACTTGACCGATACGTTCTTCCGTTTCGGTGTTTGCGTTCCAAACGGTCGAGCCGCTCTTCAAAACGCCGCGGAAGCTCTTCAAATAGGAAAGTTTG
>JAZQWZ010000093.1:0-8311 GCA_045632625.1 Candidatus Scatosoma sp.
GTGCGCGCGATTGCAAAGGTGTGCGAAGAAGCGGAAATTTTCGTGCTTGCCGATGAGATTTATGAAAAGCTTTGCTATAATGGCGTAAAACCTTTTTCCATTGCAAAATGCAGTGAAAAAATGAAGGATTTGACGATTACGGTTAACGGCGTTTCCAAAACGTACGCGATGACGGGCTGGCGCGTGGGCTATCTTGCTGCGCCCAAGGATATTGCAAAGGCAATCGATTCTTTCCAAAGCCATGCAACGAGCAACGCTTGCTCCATTTCGCAATGCGCGACCATAGAGGCGTTGGCGTCTACCGATGAAGAAATTCAAGCGATGGTGGACGTGTTCGACAAGCGCCGCGCGAAATTGTTGCAGCTGATTGCTGGCATTAACGGCGTGCAAGCGATTGAGCCGGATGGCGCGTTCTACGTGATGATGGTTGTAAGCGGTTGCTACGGCAAGAGTTATAACGGCGTAAAGATTGAAAACTCGGTGCAGTTTGCCGATACGTTGTTGGAAGCGGAAAAGGTGGCTACCGTACCCGGAGTTTCGTTTGGCGCGGACGATTGCGTGCGCCTTTCCTACGCGCTTTCCGAAGCGGATTTGGAAGAAGGTTTGAAACGCATTAAGGCGTTTGTAAATAAGCTGGCATAATAATAAATTATGAAAACCACACGACGATTTGGCTTTTTATGGCTAAACCGCCGTGTGGTTTTTATTTGGCATACATAAATACTTGACAAAATAATGTAGATGATATAATATAAGAATAATCCAAGTATTAAAGGAGAAATAAAAATGAAAACAAATCGTTTATTATTAAGCATCATTTTTACGCTGTTTATGTGTATAATTTGCGTTGGGTGTGGGGGCAAAAATAGTAGCTCAAATAACAGTTCGAGCGCCTCGAGTTCTTCTAGCGCGCAGTCTCCGTCTAATTCCACAGAAATTATTGACGTAGAGGGTGGAAGAATTGAAAACGGAACAATTATTATTTTGTTGGATGACCAAGATAGCGTGGCGTTAAAGGATAAAATAGTTTGTGCGCCGAATAGTACTTGGAAATTATGTGTAGACATTTCCGGTGCAATGGAAATCTCGACAAAAGTTGCCACAGGTTTAAATGGTACGCTTGCGGTAGGGGATAATATTTTTTATATTATTGTTACGGCGGAAAATGGTACGGACGTCAAAGTGTATCAATTAAATTTACATAAATCCTACGACGTAACGGTGAATTATTATGACGGAACGCAATTATTGAAAACGGAAACGGTAAAATCGGGGGCTATTTTGTCTGCTTTTGAACCGACGAAAACGGGGTATACCTTACAAGGTTGGATAAAAGACGAGGTTGCTTTTACGGCGGGATGCCTTTTTGAAAATGCCGATTTGTATGCCGATTTTACGGCAAACACCTATCGCGTTACCTATGATATTCCCGAAGATGCGCAAATGGACGAAGAATATACGGACATTGTTTACGGGGAAGATTACAAGGCGCCTGTTCCTACTAGAACAGGGTATACGTTCGTCGGTTGGGCAATTTCAAAACACGGTTATCCTGATACGGATAGCGCAGGGAATTCTTTAAGACCTTGGATTTATACGAAAGAAAATGTTTTATTTGCGCAATGGGAGCCGTTGCAATTCAAATTAAGAGTTAACGGAAGCGGTGAAAAAGGGAAAGTGTCAGGTGGACGTACGGTTAATTATAATTCTACCGCTACGATAAAGGCAACGCCTTTCCTTGGCTATAATTTTGTAGGTTGGTATGATGAAGCAGGAAACTTTGTGACCAATCAAAAGGAATACGAAGTAACGATAAAAGGCGACGCTTCCTTTGAAGCGCGTTTTGAGATTAGACCAGAAATGTTACCGTTTTCTTTTGTGGCGACGGAAACCACTTGTATTCTTACAAGAGTAGAAAATTATTTAACTGTTTCTCAAATACAAATTCCCGCTTACGTGACTTCGTTTGAATCAGGAACATTTAAATGGACGTATAAATTAATCGAAGTGTTCAATGCGTCTAAAATTGTATCAAACGATATTATGGATGAGGTTAGAGTGTGGCAAAAAAATGCACATATCTATACATCTAAGGACGGTAAGTGGAGAAGTGAAACAGGAGAAACCTATTCTACGATTAACGAAGCGTCTAAATTGAAGGTTTTAGATAACGAATATATTTTATACGAAGAAAAAATTGGCAATCTGTGGGTGTGCACGATTGTAAATTATATCGGTACGGCAACGGAAATTGAATTACCTGGCGGATGCGATCGAATTAACTCTTTTGCTTTCGCATTTAACGATACGCTTGTTTCCGTAGATACTGGTGTTGGCGTAAAAGAAATAGGTGAAAATGCTTTTGATCAATGTACCAAATTAAAAAATGTAACCATCAATTATCCGGTAAGACATATTGGGGATTATGCATTTAAATCGTGTAGCGGTTTTCTTAAAATTAAGATGAATAGATACGTGGAAACGATAGGTAAAAATATTGGAGGAAACACTATTGATGCCGTATATTTTGAAGGGAATGCAACGCAATGGTCACAAATACAAATTGGTGAAGAAAATACTTATTGCTTGAATGCCGAAACGCTCTATTTTTATGCGGCGGAAAACCCCTATGAGAATGGCACGGCTGTGGATGGACATAACTACTGGCATTATGACGAGAATGATGCGATTATGGTTTGGGCGAAATAATTTACGTAAGGTATTAGAAAACGGGCGAAAAATCTCGCCCGTTTTTCATTTTTTTTATGAAAATAAGAGAAAAAACAAAAAAAGTTTGTATTTTTGGAAAAAATTTTTGTCAAAGGTATTGAAATTCTGTAAAAAATTTGGTAAAATAGTATAAACCTAATATACCTTGTGTATATCTTGGATAAGTAGCACTAAATCTTGGAGGATTTATATTATGATTAAAGTAATTTACGGCGCAAAAGGAACGGGTAAAACCAAGCAAATGATCGACGCGGCAAACGCGGCGGTTAAAGAGGCAAAAGGCCACTTGATTTATATCACCGACAGCAAACGTTATATGTATGATTTGGAACGTGAAGTGCGCTTTATTGATACAAGTGAATATGATATCGCAGGGGAAGCTGCGCTTTGCGGTTTCGTGAAAGGCGTTATCGCGGGCAACCACGACAACGAATATGTATTTATCGACGGTGTTGTACGTATTGCGGGCAAACCTGTACAAGAACTTGCAGCGTTCTTCTATATGCTTGACAAGGTTGCAAAGAACAACAGCATGGTGATTACCGTTGCCGTATCCGCAGCGAAAGAAGAATTGCCTGATTTTGTAACCAAATTTATCGAAGAATAATAAAGCGTCCAGCGCCGCATAAGCGCTTATGCGGTTGGTGAAATTGTGGGTTTTTACAGCCACGAAAATTATAAAACGAAACATAACAAAAAGCAAAGGCAGTCTTCGGGCTGCACTTTTGCGTGTTTTGTAGAGAGAGAGGTAAGAAAATGTATTTTATCAGCACGAGAGGCGGAGAAAAGGTAACCGGTGCGCAAGCCATTGTACAAGGGCTTGCAAGCGACGGCGGTTTGTTTGTACCCGAAACGTTCCCTACGGTGAGCGATGCGGATATGCAAGCCATGATGGAAATGGATTATCCCGAACGCGCCGCGTTTATTTTAGGGAAATATTTGGGGGAAGAGCTTGGCGAGGATTTCTTAAAAGAAAGCTGCGCTAAGGCGTATTCCACTTTCCGCGGTGGCGATCCTGCGCCGCTTGTGAAAATCGACGGGAATTTGTTTGTATTGGAGCTTTTCCACGGACCTACCTGCGCCTTTAAGGACATGGCGCTTACCGTACTTCCCTACCTTTTGAAAAAGAGCTGTGAAGTAACGGGGATTAAAGACGATATCTTGATTTTGGCTGCGACGAGCGGCGATACGGGTAAGGCGGCGTTGGAAGGCTTCCGCGACGTACCGGGCACAAAGGTGAACGTGTTTTATCCCGATGAAGGCGTGGCGAAAATGCAACGTTTGCAAATGTGCATTCAAGACGGTAACAACGTGAACGTGTGCGCAGTAAAGGGTAATTTTGACGATTGCCAACGCGCCGTGAAGAAGTTGTTTGCGTCCGAAGAATTTAACGCAGAGCTTGCGAAAATGGGTGTACGCCTTTCGAGTGCGAACTCCATTAACTTCGGTAGACTTGCACCGCAAATCGCGTATTATTTCTCGTCGTATTTGGATTTGATTACGTCTAACCAAATTCAAATGGGGGACAAGGTGGATTTCGTTGTGCCTACGGGGAACTTTGGCGATATTTTGGCTGGTTGGTACGCAAAGCAAATGGGCTTGCCTGTTAGAAAGCTGGTTTGTGCGTCCAACAGAAACAAAGTGCTTGCCGATTTCTTCCAAAAGGGCGTTTACGACGTGCGTCGGAATTTCTTCCGTACCATGTCGCCGTCTATGGATATTTTGGTATCTTCCAACTTGGAGCGTTTGCTTTTTGAGATTAGCGGAAGAGACGCGCAAACGACGGCGCGCAGAATGCAATCGCTTGCGGAAACCAAGCAATATAGCATTACCGAAAAAGAAAAGGCAATTTTGGACGAAGAATTCTTCGGCGGTTTTGCAAGTGAAGACGATACCGTGGAAGCCATGTATGAAATTTTCGACGAATACGGGTATGCGATGGATACGCATACGGGCGTAGCGCTTGCGGTATGCGCGCAATACCAAAAAACGTTGGAAACGGAAGATAAAAAGAAAAAGGATACGACGCCTATCGTGGTGCTCTCTACCGCAAATCCGTATAAATTCCCGCAAGACGTGTTGTATGCACTGTCGGGGAACGACGTGAAGGATAGCTTTAAAGGCATTAAGCGTTTGAATTTGCTTACGGCAATGAAACCGCCTAAATGCTTGCTGGATTTGAGATACCGTCCCTTGCGTTTCAAAACGGTGGTGGATAACGATTTGCAAAAGATGTCGCAAGCCGTGTTGAAATTTGCCGGCGGACAAGTTATACCTGTACCCGATGCAGAAAACTAAAAGAGGAAATTAGGCGGGAAAACGTGCTCCGTTTTCCCGTACTGTATTTTATCGTGTCAAACGTGTGAAATTTTACGATTGGGCATTTGAAAGTGGTTGTTTCGTGGTATATATAAAAGGCTCTATCACATCACCTGGTTGATTTTTGACGGAAAACTACTACGAAATACTGCGTGTATTTGTTCGGTTACAGACAGTAAACAAGTATGCGCCCTCACAAAACGCTTGTCTTTCTTGTATTTTTCTCGTCAAACCGCTGAAATTCATTTCAGCTAGAATCAACCATTTTCTGTGACATAGCCATGTAAAACAAGTATATAAAAAGGGGGAGTGCACATGTTTGGATACGTTCGTACGGATACGCCGTATTTATTTATCAAAGACCAAACGCTGTATCAAGCGATGTATTGCGGACTGTGCAAAGGGATTGCTAAGTCTTGCGGGCATAGCGCGCGGATGGGGCTTTCCTACGACGTTACTTTTTTATCCGTATTGCTCCATAATTTGAAAGGCGTTGACGTAAAAATTGATAAAGGACATTGTTTAACGCATTGTATACGCTCTAAAAAAATGGCGGAACCGGACGAGATTATGTGTCAACTGGGCGCGTTTAACACGGCGCTAGCTTATTATAAATGTACCGACGATATCTTGGATAAGGACGGCGGTAAAGCCAAGCGGTTGCTCTTTAAAAAGGGTATGCGGCGCGTTAAGAAAAACTATCCCAAAATTGCGGAAGTTGTCGATAGACAAATGCGCTTGCAGGCGCAAACGGAAAAGGAGCAAACGGATAGTATCGACAGGGCGGCGGATGCTACGGCGTGCATGCTTGCGGAGATTTCCGATTTGATTTTGCAAGATAAGCGTACGCAGGAAACGCATGATTTGTTTTATGCAATCGGTAAATGGATTTATCTTATCGACGCGTTGGATGATTATGATAAAGACAAACAAAAAGGCGCATATAATCCCTTTGTTTTACGCTTTCAAAGCGATTGCAAGGCGAGGCTTATGCAGGATAGAGAAGGGGAAGAGGTGCGCTTTGCCTTTCATGCGCTTTTCTTTGATATTCGGGAAAATTTATCTAAATTGCATTTCCATTTTAATCGGGATTTGTCTGATAATATCTTGCTTCGCGGTTTACCTGCGGTGACAGAGCAAGTGTTCAACGGGGACTGCAAGGCGTGTAAAAAAACAAAAAAAGAGCAAAAATAAAGAAAGAGAAAACCATAGGAGAATGGATAGACATGTGGGAAGATTATAAAGTTTTAGGCTTAAACGAAACGGCGACGGACGAAGAAATTGAGGCGCAATATAAAAAGCTTAAAGCAAAGTATGAGGAAGACCGTTGGTTATACGGCGAAGAAGGCAACGAAGCGGCGAGAATGCTGACGAAGGTAGAAACTGCGTACCGTGAAATTATGGCAGAAAGAAAGCAGAAAGCCACCCAAGATAACAAAGGCAACGTATACGAAGAAGTTACGACGCTTTTGAAAAATGGGAATTTAGCGGAAGCACAACGCCTTTTGGACGATTGCAACGAACGTCCTGCGGAATGGCATTATTTTCAGGCGGTTATTTTTTATAAAAAGAACTGGACGAACGACAGTAAGAAACAGTTGGAAATTGCTATTGATATGGATCCCAGCAACGCGAAATACCGCGCGGCATACGGAAAAATGAACGCAAAAAACGAATATGAAAGACAAACGGCGGGCAATACGCAAAATCCGTATGCAAATAGGCAATCTATGCCCGAAGAAGGCGGCGACCAAATGGGCGGCAACGCTTGCTCGCAATGTATTTCCTGTTGCTATACGTATATGTGCGTAAACTGCTTATTGAATTGCTGCTGCGGTTGTAACTAAGCGATAAAAAGCGATGAAAAAGAGGATAAGTGCTTACGAAATTGCCCTGTCTGCCATGGCGTGCGCTTTGGCGACGCTGTGTATGACGATAGGGGTATATACAGAGATATTCCTATTTACGGGGTATTTGCTGGGGGCAGTGGCGCTAATGATGCCGCTTGCAAAGCAAAGCTACCGCGGGTATATTTTGGCGTATTTGGCGACGTGTATTTTGTCGTTGATTTTCAATGCGGCACGCTTTTGGAACGTGTTGCCGTTCGTAATGTTTTTCGGTTTGCATCCGCTTGTTAACGAACTGCAGCTGAAGATAAAAATCAATCGTTGGATAGCGTGCGCGATTAAAGCCGCTTGGTTTGACGCTACCATGTACTTGGTGTGGCGGTTTATCTTTGATATGACGACCACCGTGCCCCTGATTGATCAATATATCCTTCCGTTTATTATCGTGTTCGGTTCGGCATTTTTTATTTTTTACGATTATGCGACCTATCAATGCCGTGCAACCGTGAATATGATGGTAAAACGCATAGATAAAAGAAAATAGAAACAAGACGCTCAAACACATTCGTTTCGCGAAAGGAGAACGATATGCCAGAAAAAAACGAGATAGTTTGCGGTGTGGTGGAAGCCATAGGCTCTAATGGGGAAGGCATTGTTAAAATGGATGCAGTCACTTTTTTCGTGCCTGCTTGTTTGCCGGGCGAAAAAGTGCGGTTTAAGATTTTAAAAATTAAAAATAACATAGGATACGGCAAGTTGGAAGAAGTGTTGACACCTGCCGAAGAACGCGCGCGGGCTAAATGTCCCGTGTTTTTGCGTTGTGGTGGGTGTGCCCTGCAACATTTGGCGTATGAAAGCCAGCTCTTGCATAAAAACGGCGTTGTTAAGGACGCTTTGCGTAAAATAGGCGGGTTACAAGTGCCTGTATTGCCTACCGTGCCCAGCGATTTGCCGTTTGGATATAGAAATAAACTGCAAATGCCCATAGGCGTGAATAAAGAAGGAGAAACGGTAATAGGGTTTTACGCGGAAAGAAGCCACCGCATCGTACCCATTTCCGCTTGTGCGATTCATCCTGTATGGGCGGAAACGCTGATTGCTATTTTGCGTAGATATACAAGCGAATGCGCGGTGAAAGGCTACGACGAAGAACAAAAAACGGGCGCGCTTAGGCATATCGTTGCCAGAGAAATCGGTGGGAAGTTTATTTTTACTTTGGTTACGGCAAAGCGAAAACTGCCTGGGTTGGAGCATTTGATTACACTCTTAAAGGGAAAATTTGAAACGTTTTCGCTGTATCTGAATTTTAACGACAGCGACACCAACGTTATTCTTGGAAAAGAGTTTCAACTCGTACATGGTATAGGCGTTTTTGAGGCGGAAGAGCAGGGGATACGCTATGAGGCAGGACCTGC
>JAZQWZ010000094.1:0-4492 GCA_045632625.1 Candidatus Scatosoma sp.
AACGTCCTGTTGTACCACCGCAATTTGCTCACGCAGCGTAGAAGAAAGCACATCGTTAATATCTACGCCGCCTATAGTAATGCTACCGCTATCCCGCATATAAAAACGTGGCAATAAATGACAAATGGTAGTTTTGCCGCCTCCTGATGAACCGACCAACGCCAACGTTTTTCCTTGTTTTACCGTAAATGAAACACCTTTTAAAACTTCTTGATTATCTCTATCTTTATTCTTATAACCAAAGCGGACGTTATCAAAGACTATATCGCCTTGCATTTTAGCTTGTATAGGATTTTCGGGTTCGTATTCCGCAGGCGTGTCCAGCAACTCGCAAAAACGGTTAAAGCCCGTTAAACCGTCTTGAATTTGCTCAAACAGCGCAATCAATGTACGAATGGGCGTAATAAGCATATTGATATACAAGATGTACGCCATAAAATCGGCTACCGTGATTTTTCCAAAATAGAAAAACAAACCGCCGGAAATGAGCGCAATCAAATACAAAAAGTCGTTAAACGCAGCCATACCTGCTTGAAAGCCGCCCATAGCGCGGTAAGAATTGCTTCGTGCACGTTTGAAATCCTCGTTTACTTTATGAAACTTTTCGTTTTCCGTTTGTTGTGCATTATACGCTTTGGTAACACGCACACCTGAAATGGACGATTCTATTTCTGCGTTCCATACAGCAACTTTTTTACGCGAATCCTCAAAAGCAAGGTTCATTTTATTACGTGCTTTCGCCGCAAAGAAAATCATAAACGGTACGTATGCAAGCACGATTAAAGCAAGCCAAACGTTGATAATAGAAAGCATTACTACTGCGCCGATGATGGACAAAAACGAATTGAAAACGTCCTCAGGGCCGTGATGCGCAAGCTCAGACACTTCAAACAAATCGTTACCGATACGCGACATAATGCTACCCGTTTTATTTTCATCGAAGAAAGAGAAGGATAAACGTTCGATATGCCGAAATAAATCCTTACGCATATCCCCTTGAATACGCACACCCAAAACATGCCCCCAAAACCCGACGATAAAAGTAAGCACCGATTTCACTACGTATATCACCGCAAGCACAATCGCCCACGTTATGAGTAGACGCAGGTGACCGTTAGGTACGTAGTCGTTGATAATATTCCGCGCAATCATAGGATAAAACAAATTGCATACGGAAATTAAAAACGAACAAATTAAATCTGTAATAAAAAGCTTTTTATGCGGTTTATAATATCCAAAAAAGCGCTTAATGGATTGTATGGCTTTCATTTGATTATTTTCCTTTGTATTTATCGGTTAGTTCACCGTATTATTTTGCGTGATAATACTTTTCCCTGGTTGCATTTCCCCCGCGAATATGCCGTTCGCTTAAATTAACATCCAAAACGTGCCGCACTCTTTCATATAATGCCTCGTCAATATCCTGCAAGCGTTCGGAAACGTCCTTATGTACCGTTGATTTACTGATAGCAAAATGCGCGGAACACGCACGAACGGTACAACCCGTTTCCACAATGTACTCCGCACATTTTCTTGCTCTTTCTTCAATATAATGCCACAAAACTACACTCCTCCGTATTTACGTTACGGAATATCTTATGTCGTTTTATTGCGCATTATAACTAATTTTACGCCTTTTCATCCGCCTTTTTATAGGGCATAGGAATTACTTTCGCCACACTGTTGAGTTTATAACCAGTTACCAGCATAGCCCTTGCGCTTTGCGCACAAAGGAAGGTATTTTCCGTGGAAAGCTCAGAAATCGTTTCGTCCGTCTTGACAACGGCAAGCATATACGGCTCTGTTACGTACGCCGCGGAAATAACGCTTGCACCTTCACGCAAGCTTACGATTATTGACCCCTTTCTGTACCGCTTAGACACGTCAATTTGCGAACAAATTACGCGTTTAAACTTACCTTCGTCGGTAGCAATCACGATTTCGCCTTCACCGTGCACCTGCGTCATAAGCACTACGCTATCGTCGTCGCGAAGCATAATACCGCGAACACCCGTGGAAATTCTGCCTTGCGTAGGAATATCATCCTTTTCGGCATTCAAACAAATACCGTCCTTGGTGACAATCATGATGGTATCCATCGTGTCCGTATCCGTATCGCCAAGCGTTACATCTTCTTCCACATTGATAAGCTCGTCGCCCTCGTTGAGTTTGAGTGCTTGGAAACTTTCTTTTCTCTGTTCATATTCCGCCCAGTCGGTTTTCTTGATCATACCTTTCTTGGTAAAGAACAACAAACTGCCGTACGGCATACGCTCACTCACAGCAAACGCGGCTACTACCTGTTCGCCCGTTTCCACGTCCTTAAACAAGTCTTTTAAGCTTGCACCCTTTTCTCCCAGCTTGCAATACAGCGATTCGTCCGACAAATCCAAACGGTGACAATTACCATAGTTGGTAAACAAGAAAATACGCTTGTCCGTTTTCGTTTGAACAACGTGTAACGCAAGTAATTGCGGTTTATATTTATCCGAATGCGGCACGCTCAGCGCGTCCATCGCTTTGCCCGTCAACACTTTCACCTGATCGTCCGCAGTATAAACAAACGTGCAGGCTTGCGCTACCTTTTTCACGGGTGCGGCATTGACCAAGCCGTCCGCTTCTTCGCGCGTAAACACCAACTGCGATTTTCTCGGCGTGCCGTATTTGCCTTTAATCTCCGTAATTTCTTCTTTGACGACTTGCAGTTGCAAATCACCACTCTTAGAAATTGCCGTAAGGCGTTTAATTTCCTTTTTCAGCTCTTTTAACTCTTGCTCTAAATTGTAAATTTCAAGCTTAGTCAATCTTGCCAAGCGCAAATCCAAAATCGCTTGCGCTTGCACTTCGCTAATTTCAAAACGCGCCATCAATTTACCGCGTGCATCCGACGTGCTTTCTGATTTTTTAATAATCGCAATCACTTCGTCGATATTTTGTACGGCGATAATCAAGCCCTCTAACACGTGACAGCGTTGTTCCGCGCGCTTTAAGTCAAACAGCGTTCTGCGCTTGATAACCTGTTGTTGATATTTTACGTAATGGCGGATAATTTCCATCAAACCAAGCTGTTGAGGCTTGCCGTCTGCAATCACCACCATATTGATACCGAAGGTAACTTCCAAATCCGTATACTTATACAAGCATTTCAAAATAGAGGGAATATCTGCGTCTTTCTTGACACGAATGATCGCGCGCATACCTGTTCTATCCGATTCATCCGCTACGTGATCGATACCGTCGAGTTCTTTTTCTTTTTCGTCGCAAAGCTCCACTACCTTACGCAAAAGTTGTGCTTTATTAACTTGATACGGCAATTCCGTAATCACCAAATTCGTTTTACCGTTGTCCGTCTTTTCCGCCGTAATTTTTGCACGAAGCGTAATTTTGCCGCGCCCCGTTTTATAGGCCTGAATAAGCTCGTTGGCAATCACAACGCCGCCCGTAGGAAAATCGGGGCAGGGAATATGCTCCATCATTTCTTCCAAAGAAATGGTAGGATTGTCGATATATGCCACTACACCGTTGATAACTTCTTCTAAGTTATGGGTAGGAATGTTGGTTGCAAGCCCAACGGCGATACCAGACGCACCATTTACAAGCAAGTTGGGGAAACGCCCCGGCAACACGTCGGGTTCTTTCAAACTATCGTCGAAGTTCAACGAAAAACCAACCGTTTCCTTGTCAATATCACGCAAAAGTTCCAGTGCAAGCGGTTGCATGCGTGCTTCCGTATAACGCATTGCAGCGGCAGGATCACCGTCCACCGAGCCAAAGTTACCATGCCCGTCCACAAGCGTTTTGCCCATATTGAAATCTTGCGCCATACGCACCATGGCGTCATACACCGAGCTATCGCCGTGGGGATGAAATTTACCCATACAATCCCCGACGATACGCGCACTTTTTTTATGCGGTTTATCGGGCGTTAAGCCCATTTCGTTCATGGTATACAAAATACGGCGTTGTACGGGTTTTAAACCGTCTTCTACACGCGGCAACGCACGATCCAAGATAACAAATTCCGCATACGGCAACATGGACGTATGCAAAACTTTTTCAATGGGTTCTACGAATAATTGACCGGTAGGATCGACAATTTCAACTTCTTTCTTATTCTTCGCCATTGCCGTTTACCTCCTTTTTATCCGTTTTTTCAATCTTATCCATAAACGCGTCGTGCTTATTAAAGTTTGCGTATCTTGCCAAGAATTCCTTTCTGCCTTCTACCTTATCGCCCATAAGCGTGGTAATCATTTTTTCCGCTTTTGCGGCATCTTCTACGGTTACTTGAATAAGATTTCTCGTGGCAGGGTTCATTGTCGTTTCCCATAACTGTTCGGCGCTCATCTCACCCAAACCTTTATAGCGTTGCAACTGATAACCCTTGCCGATTTTTTCTATCTTTTCATTGAGTTCCTTATCGTCGTACGCGTATTCTACCTTATCGCCCTTATGCACCTTATACAAAGGCGGCATACCGATATACACGTGT
>JAZQWZ010000095.1:0-1531 GCA_045632625.1 Candidatus Scatosoma sp.
AAAGAAAGATAAAATGAAAAAGTAATTAAAGGCTTGCTTGTATGCGGTAGGCGAGTTTGTGTGACGCTGGGGCGTCTCGCCAGTATTCACGCACTTTAGTGCGCAAAATAAAGCCCCCACTTCTAGTGGGGGATATTTACTCTTTATCGCAACGTTCAATCGAACGAATAAATGCGTTCTCAGACATTATCTCATTTAATCTTGTAGAAGAAAATTCTTGGTCGGTGTTTAAGGTAGCGTTATACGTAACTTGACCATTTTCGCGTTTGATAACCAACTGATTAAAGCGATCCGTACCAAAAATTTCTTTAATTTTATTATTTTCTTCGCCTGTTTGTTCAAATTCAATTTTCACCGAATAAAACCGCTTATGCATAAACAATTTTAAATGTAAATGCAAAATGCACTGTACGACAATCAAAAGCGCCGTTGCACCGATAGCAACCCAGTATAAACCGCCGCCGCAAGCCATACCTACCCCTGCCGTTGCCCAAACACCAGCCGCCGTCGTAAGCCCTTTTACTTCGTGCTGCTTATACACAATCATACCAGCGCCCAAGAACCCGACACCCGACACAATTTGCGCTGCAACACGCGCAGAATCAGCCTCACTGCCAAACGCATACTTGGAAATTACCATCATAAGCGCCGCGCCAAAACACACGATTGTATGCGTACGAATACCTGCTTCCTTCAATCGGAATTTGCGCTCTAACCCGATTGCAAAACCAAGCAATACCGACAATAACAAATCAGGTAACATCCAAAGTTGCGAAACAATTATCGCCTTTTCAAACATTTCATAAATCATAATGTAACCTCTACATAAACCTTGTAATTATTTATCTATTATAGCACATTAAAAAATTTTTTCAAGAGGTTTTGAGAAATTCGTTGCGTTTTTTTATTAAAAAAAGAATTTTTATTCTCTAAATTGATATTTATACAGCTCCGCATACAATCCGTCGCCGTTAATAAGCTGTTCATGCGAGCCACGTTCAGTCACTTCCCCGTCAACCACCACCAAAATTTCATCGGCATTTTTAACCGTGGAAAGCCTATGCGCAACGACAATCGTCGTTCTACCTGACGAAAGCTTGGAAAGCGCGCTTTGAATTTGCATTTCTGTCATATTATCTAATGCGCTGGTCGCCTCATCCAAAATAAGTACGGCGGGATTTTTCAAAAATGCACGAGCAATAGAAACGCGTTGCTTTTGACCGCCCGAAAGCTTGACGCCGCGTTCGCCCACTTCGGTATCGTAGCCGTTAGGCAAAGACATAATATATTCGTGTATATTCGCCTGTTTTGCTGCGTGAATAATATCTTCTTCCGTTTTATCAGGCGAGCCGTAAGCAATATTTTCACGAATTGTACCAGAGAACAGGAAAACGTCCTGTTGTACCACCGCAATTTGCTCACGCAGCGTAGAAGAAAGCACATCGTTAATATCTACGCCGCCTATAGTAATGCTACCGCTATCCCGCATATAAAAACGTGGCAATAAATGACAAATGGTAGTTTTGCCGCC
>JAZQWZ010000096.1:0-15554 GCA_045632625.1 Candidatus Scatosoma sp.
GACGGCGCGCAAGTAACGCGTCTTGCCCCTAGCCCCACGGGCTTTATTCACTTGGGTAATTTGTTTGTGGCGATTGCCAACGAACGCATTGCGCATCAAAGCCAAGGTACGATGTATTTGCGTATTGAAGACACCGACTTAAAGCGTAAAGTGGATGGGGCGGTGGAAGCGGTGAAAAATGCCTTGCGCTATTTTGACATTCGTTTTGACGAGGGTGCGGAAATTGAGGGCGCGGAAAATGCGTATGGTCCGTATTATCAAAGGGAGCGTGCAGAAATTTACCACGCGTACGCAAAAGAGCTGATTAGAAAAGGGCTTGCGTACCCTTGTTTTTGCACGGAAGAAACGCTGACGGCACTTAGAGAAAAGCAAACGGAAGAAAAGAAAATTACGGGCTATTACGGCGAATATGCTGTTTGCCGTAACTTGACGGAAGAAGAAATTTATCAAAACTTAGCGGCGAAAAAGCCGTATGTTATCCGTTTGCGTTCGCAAGGCAACGCGGAAAATAAAATCACGTTCCGCGACGAAATCAAGGGGGATATTAAGGTAACCGAAAACGACCAAGACGTAGTTATTTTGAAATCGGATGGCATTCCCACCTACCATTTCGCGCACGCAATCGACGACCATTTTATGCGTACGACGGTGGTTATTCGCGGGGAAGAATGGCTTGCGTCCTTGCCTATCCATATCGAACTTTTCGACGTGCTTGGGTTCAAGCGTCCGAAATACGGTCACAACTGCTCCTTGCAAAAAATGGACGGCGAAACGCGCCGTAAGCTTTCTAAGCGTAAAGACCCCGAATTGTCTTTGGAATTTTACCGCCAAGAAGGTTACTTTGCTCGCGCGGTAAAAGTGTATATGCTTACGCTTTTGAATTCTAACTTTGAAGAATGGTATTTAAAAAATCCCGACGCGGCACTTGAAGATTTCAAGTTTTCGATTAACAAAATGGGTAAGAGCGGTGCGCTTTTCGATTTGAATAAGCTTAACGATATTTCCAAAAACGAACTTTCCAAGCTGTCGGTGGAAGATATGTATGCGTTCTTGAAAACGTGGGCGGACGAATTCGGCACGGAACAACAAAAATCCTACTTTGCGGATAAGGAATATATGGAAAAAATTCTTGTGCTTTGCATGGGTATCAACGGCAAAAAGCGCAGAAAGGATTTCACCACGGCAAAACAAGCCATGGAATTTATCTCTTATTTCTTCGACGCAACGTTCACGCCTACGTACGAATACCGCTTCGACAGCGCAACCGTTAAGAAAATTTTGACCGAGTTTAAAGCTGCATACGATTACAATGCGGATAACAGCGGCTGGTTTGATACGGTAAAAGCGGTAGCAGGCAACAACGGTTTTGCTACCGATATGAAAGCGTATAAAGCCGATCCCACAGCGTTCCCCGGCAGTGTATCGGACGTAGCGGAAATGCTTCGTATCGCCACGACAGGGCTTGCAAATACGCCCGACCTTTGGACGATTATGCAAATTTTAGGCGAACAAAAAACAAAGGAACGTTTGGATAAGGCGATTGCCGCACTTTGATTAATTTAATAAAAATAAACGGCTTGAAACAACCAAGTTTCAAGCCGTTTTTTTATATAAAATATTCGTGATAATTATAAATATCGAAGAGAGAAATAACAATTTAAATATTATTTTTCGGTTTCGCTTAATTCAAAAAGTTTTTCCATATAATTGTTTGCGCGTTGTTTTAAATCGCTGGGCAATTTTCTATAAAGGTAAATTATTTTTTCTTCATTAAAAGAAAGAATGTTTTCGGGAGTGCCGTTTATAGTAATGTTACCAAAATCATCTTCTCTATCCAATAAATAATCAGTGCTACATTCAAAAAAGTTGGCGTAACGAATCAACGTGTTGGCTGTTGGTTCGTTTTTTCCTATTTCAATCATAGAAATGCAGGCCTTGCTCACATTCAATGCTTGCGCCAACTGTACTTGAGATAATCCTTTTTCCTTTCGTAAATATCTAGATTTTTCACCAAAGTTCATACATTGTCCCCCATTTATCATATAATAAAAATTTTACCACATAAGTGCCCAAAATACTTGACAAGGCATAAAAGTGTGTGATATACTGTCAAAAAGGCAAAAATGTGCCTAATATATTATCTTTTTTTGGAGGTCTTTTTATGAAAAAGAGAGTATCAATTTTTGCAACCTTGGCATTGTGCGTTACGCTTGGT
The DNA here is from genome assembly GCA_045632625.1 of Candidatus Scatosoma sp. GTDB lineage: Bacteria > Bacillota > Clostridia > Christensenellales > Borkfalkiaceae > Scatosoma. The sequence goes on from JAZQWZ010000096.1 coordinate 2,216, forward strand.
AGCGTTTACGCAGCTTGGACGTATGCGCAAAATGAAGCAAATAGCTTGGACAACGTTTCGCTTGGAACTAAACTTGCTACGGCAGAAACAGTAGAAAAGGGCGATATCGTTGTTGTCGGTGAAAATACTTTAACGTTAACGGTAGATAAGGCGGAGGATAGTTACGAAGCGAAATTGAAAGTAAGTGGTGAACTGAAGGTCGCTTTTGACCCACACGAATTGTCTACGGAAACTGAAATTGATTTACAATATACGATAAGTGGCGCAAATTTGGAATATAAAGGAACGCCGATTTTTGTTCTTCCAACAGAGGCGCAATCGCTCGGGGAAGGTAATACGTGGACAATCAATGAGAATAATTTAGAAATAGATATGGGCGCTATTACATTGCCTACCTATGATGATTATTTAGCATTTGAAGAAGCATTCAATTCTGTATCACTTACAATTACTTTTAGTGAAGTTCCGGCACAAACTGTTTAATTGAACGAGAATAAGCATTATGTTAGAATATGAAAACCATATTTTTGTGCTCTGCTTATTGGTTTTTCTTTCTTTAACAATAGTATTTACAGCGATGACCGTAACTATGGCGTCGTTATCGGTTAAACTGATTAGAAGCGGTTGGGAGGATAAGAAAATTGTCAAAAATTATCTTAAAACCCTTAGAAGAAGCAAACGGCGCGCACATAATCATACTTGGATTATCAATATAATTAGTGTTTTTATTGTTTTATGTTTCGGGCTTTCTATTTATATGAATCTAGAAGAAAACAGTTTTACTCGAAGCATTCCAAGTTTGCGTGTTGTAAAAACCAATTCTATGTCGTCAAAAAACGATAAAAATACGTATTTATACGAAAACAACTTAAACGATCAGTTTTCCGCGTTTGATTTGATTGTTACCCATCAAATGCCCTTGGAAGAGCAATTAAAGCTTTATGATGTGGTTGTTTATGAGATAGACGGAGTATTGTTGGTACATAGAATTGTGGGAATTGAAGAACCCAACAAAAAACATCCGCAAAATCGACATTTTCTTTTACAAGGCGATGCCGTAGCTTCTCCTGATCGTGCTCCCGTATTATACGAGCAAATGAAAGGAATCTATAAAGGTGAAAAGCTTGCGTTTGCAGGAAGCTTTGTGCTTTTTTTACAATCTCCTGCAGGATATATGTGTATTGCGCTGGTTATTTTATTTAATTTTGCTTTGCCGTTAATGGAAAGAAAAATCGACAGGGAGATGAAAGAGCGCCTTGTCATGTTGGCGCGCGCAAAAAAGTGGTCTAAAAAAGCGTCGTCCTAAATGTATTTGGGGTTTTGCATAAAAAATTTTCAACTGCGTGCAGTTTTGCTTTCAAGCGAAGGATATAAGGAATAATAAAATGAAGCATACTTTAATGAAATGGACGCTTTTCGCTCTTGGAATAATAGCCGTTATTACCAGTAGTCAAGTATATTCGTCTTGGCAATACGCAGAGAGAGATATAAAAAGTATTTCAAAATCACCATCAAAAGTTTTGCATGTGTTTGAATATCCGCCTGAAGAGGTGCTTCCCGAAGCCGATTTAGGGAAAAATCAGGTTGTGCTGGTTGAAAGCTTGGTGGACGGCGATTATGGACTCAATACACCTGATTCTTATTTGAATCAACAGATTTCTGCTCGAAAAAACGCATCGTTCTTTAAGGGTGGAAGTAAAGATACGATTGGAAGTATGGGAATGGACCAAAAAGACGACTTTGAAAGTTTATTTTCTTTGGAGTCTGAAAATTTATCGTTCTTAATCCAATTTATAGACGATACAACTTATTATATTTTTACGACGGATGTAGACCTGGGGCAAAACGGAAAGCCTAATTATAAAATTGCCGAGGAAAATATTTCTCCTATTTATCGTACTGTTTTAAAAAAAGTTAATGATATCTGGCAGGCGCAAACAAGCGCGAAAGGGTACGCATTATCTGCATATTATGAAGAAAGTAATATTTTAGGAAATATTACACGTATTCCCTCATTCGACCCAGATACATGGGTTGCGGGCGCACCGTCGGTGTAAAATAGAACTACGCGTTGAAAAGTTTTCACTTTCAACGCGTAGTTTTTTTAAGAATATGAAAATTGATTATTGGATAGTGCGCTCAATATCACGCGTTTTCTTCTTATAAAATATCTTTCATCTCGTACATGCCTGCCGCTTTTCCGTGTAAGAATTTTGCCGCGCGGATAGCGCCAACAGCAAACACACGCTTGCTGGAAGCCGTATGCGTAATAGTAATCACTTCGTCTTCGCCTGCAAACATAACTTCGTGTTCGCCTACGATAGTGCCGCCGCGTACGGCATGCATACCGATTTCTTTCTTATCTCTTGCGCCGACGATACCGCTTCTGCCGTCCACGCAATGCTTTTCGCCTGCAAACGCTTGATTGATGCTATCCGCAAGCATAAGCGCCGTACCCGACGGAGCGTCCTTTTTCAGGTTGTGATGGCGCTCGATAATTTCCACGTCAAACTGCTCGCCAAGCACCTCAGCCGCTGCTTTGCAAAGCGCTTGCATTAAGTTTACGCCCAGCGATAAATTTGCTGTTTTAAAAATAGCAGTGGTTTTTGCGTATTCGTCAATCAAGGCAAGCTGTGCAGGCGTGAAACCCGTCGACGCCAACACGATACCAAGCTTGTGCGTTTTTGCGTATTCTAAGCGTTCTTCTACGTTTTCCGCGGAAGAAAAATCGATGATTACGTCGGCTTGTTCTTGTATGTCCGCAAAGCTAGTGTACACAGGGATACCTATTTGTTTGGGGTATAAATCCACACCGCAAACCGCAACGGCGTTTTTATCGTTTTCTAAAAGGGAAAGCACGTTTCCGCCCATCTTACCGCATGCGCCGCAAAGGATAATTCTCGTTTTCATGCCTTTATCTCCAAACCGTAATTTTGCATAGCGGAAATCAATTTTTCTTTGTTCGCATCTTCCATTACTGTCAAAGGTGCGCGTGGATAGCCTACGTCATAGCCAAGTAAACGCATAGCTTCCTTTACGGGGATAGGGTTGACTTCCACAAAGCAAGCGTTGGCAACGGGGAGCAGTTTATCGTTCAAAGCAATCGCTTCCGACATTTTGTTTTCCTTAACAAGCGTGCAAAGCTTTTTTACGTCCGCAGGGATAATGTTGGAAAGTACGGAAATGACGCCCGCGCCGCCGCAAGCAAGAATGGGCAAATTGAGTGCGTCTTCGCCTGAATACACGTCGCACATATCACGCACCAAACGCATAGTTTCCATGGTTTTGCTCATATTGCCGCCTGCGTCTTTGATGCCTGCAATGTTGGGGATTTGAGCAATCTTCGCCATGGTAGCAGGTTGAATTTCCACGCCCGTGCGCCCAGGCACGTTGTACGCGATTACGGGGATAGAAACACTTTCGCAAATGGCTTTGTAATAAGCAACCAAACCGTTTTGCGTGCATTTGTTATAATAGGGAGTAACGGCAAGTAAGCCGTCCGCGCCGTAACTTTCCGCCTTTTGCGCGGTCATGATCGCATCGGCAGTGTTGTTACTACCGCAACCGATGATTACCTTGCATCTTCCGTTTACTTTTTTCACGGCGTATTCCATCAAAACGTGTTCTTCTTCAAAAGACATTGTGGACGGTTCGCCTGTCGTGCCTAAAAAGACGATAGCGTCCGTACCGCCTGCAATTTGGTTTTCGATAAGCTCGTCGAAAACAGGGTAGTTTACGCCGTTTTCCCCAAATGGTGTAATGATAGCCGTTGCGCTTCCACTAAAAAATCCTTTCATAATATCAATGTATGCTCCTTTGTATTAAGGTGTGTAAATACTTTTTTCGTTTAATCAAAATATCCTTTTGCTGCAAGCAATTCCGCAAGCAATACCGCGCCGCCAGCCGCACCGCGCAGGGTGTTGTGGGAAAGCCCGATAAATTTATAATCGTACACGCTGTCTTCTCTAAGTCTGCCTGCCGTAACGCTCATGCCGTTGCCTTCCATTCTGTCAAGCTTCGCTTGAGGACGGTTGTCCTCTTCAAAATAACGGATAAATTGCTTGGGGGCGGAAGGCAGTTCTAACTCTTGGGGAACGCCCTTGAAATTTGCCCACGCGTTTAAAATTTCTTCTTTCGACGGTTTTTTATCGAAACGCACGAATACCGCCGCCGTGTGCCCGTCGGAAACGGGTACGCGCAAGCATTGTGCGGTGATAGCAGGGGAGGTTGCGGAAACGATTTTTCCATTTTCAATATTACCCCAAATTTTTAAAGGTTCTCTTTCGCTCTTTTCTTCTTCGCCGCCGATATAGGGAATTACGTTGTCGATGATTTCAGGCATGGTAGCAAACGTTTTACCTGCCCCGGAAATGGCTTGGTAAGTGCAAACCGCCGCTTCTTTTACGCCAAACGCTTTTAAGGGGTGTAAAAGAGGTACGTAGGATTGCAAAGAGCAGTTGGATTTTACGGCAATAAAACCGCGTTTGGTACCAAGGCGCGCTTTTTGCGCGGAAATCACTTGAATATGGTCGGGGTTAATTTCAGGGATAACCATCGGCACGTCCGCCGTAAAGCGATGCGCGGAGTTGTTGGAAACCACGGGAATTTCTTTCTTTGCATACGTTTCTTCCAAAACTTGAATTTTCGCTTTGTCCATATTGACTGCGCAGAACACAAAGTCTACTTGGCTTGCAATAGCGTCGATATCCGCTTCCGCGTCCATAATGATCATTTCTCTGTATTTTTCGGGGATAGGGCAATCAAACGCCCATTTTTCACCTACGGCTTGCATATACGTTTTGCCTGCCGAGCGGGACGAAGCCGCCAAAACCTTTACGTTAAACCAAGGATGGTTTTCCAAAAGCATCATAAATCTTTGGCCTACCATACCCGTTGCGCCGATAACACCTACGTTAAACTGTTTCATAAAAAAGCTCCTATATGAAAAATTGTTTTTTTTGATAAAAATAAAACGGCGGACGTCACCACCGATTTTCCATGCGTATGTATCCAAACCTAAAAAGGCATACTTTTAGGATAAATAGCGCATCACGGAAGTGACAGTCGCGTGCGTATTCTCACACGCGCCCAGCGTAAAAGGACAAAATTACGCTTCGGCGAAGATGCCCTTTCCCGATTGTCGTGCGAAAACCGTTTTGTCCAAAACGCAACGCGACAGGTACTTATGCTCGTTCGCTCCTCTATTTAATGCATTAATTTTAACATAATTTATGTGAAATGTCAAAGATTTTTCAATATTTTTTACAAGTTATCAAAATTATTTAAATTTTTCCCGTAATTTTCTTGAAATAATCACAATTTTGTAGTAAAATAGAGGGGTATTAAAATAAATGGAGCTAAGTAGTATATGGCACAACAAAAGCAGGGCTGGTTGTCCCGCCTTTACGAAGGTAAAGAAAAAAGTGAAGATTACGCGAGAAATTCGCTCCCGACCAACCGTTGGTCGTTGTTTTGGGATATATTCAAAGGCAACTTCGGTAAAATTGTAAAAATCAATCTTTTGATGCTGATTTTCTTTTTACCGCTTTTCGGCGTATTGCTCTTTTCATGGATGATGCAGCAGGGGAATAACTTGATTTTTCCGTTTAGCGCAAACCTTGGCGTTGGGTATCCTGCATATCCCGTACAGGCTGGCTTGCCCGAATACTTTGCATTGCAAAATGCTTACGTTTTGTATATCGGCATTTGTATCAGCTCGTTTATTGCCGCAATCGGTCTTGCCGGCGGTATGTACGTTATGCGTAATATGGTTTGGACGGAAGGCGTTTTCGTTGCCAACGATTTTTGGCGCGGTATTAAGCTGAATTATAAAAACGCCTTGCAAACGGTGTTGCTTTTTACCGTAGTATTTTCCATTTGCGGTTCGCTTTTAAAGCTTTCCGAACTTGCGCTAGCATTCGAACAATTAAGGGGCTTCCGCCTTGTTATGATGCGCATTTTCCAAGGCATGAGCTATTTGCTGATTATCGTAGCGCTCATGATGAGCTTTTGGATGATTGCGCTTGGCGTTAACTACGAAAGTAAATTTGGCAGAATGGTGAAAAACTCCTTCTTGCTCACGGTAGGTACGTTGCCGCAAACAGTATTTTTCGTGGCGGCGTCGTTCGTTCCGTTCTTGCTTTTGTTGATCGGCGGCACGTTCTTCACGTCTATGGCGGTAATTATGGTGTTGCTGTTCGGCTTTTCTTGGCTGCTTTTGGTTTGGTTGGATTTCGCACAATGGGTATTTGATAAATATCTCAACCCGAAAATCAAAGGCGCAAAAGTGGGCAGGGGTATTTATAATCCTGAAAAAGCGGCTGGCGAAGCGCCTAGCAGCGAAGCTGAGCTTGAATATCAACGTATGATTTTGGCACACGGTAAATCCAAACTTATGGAAAGACCGATTAAGCCGATTGACGATTCGTTGCAGGTGTATGAATTACCTACGTCTTTCACTCGTGAGGATTTGAAGAAACTCCGTGAAAGTAAGGAACACATTGCGGAAGATACGGCTGCCTACGCAGAAGAACATAAAAACGATTTGCGTTACGTGGAATATAATAAGCAGTTTGAAGAACGCGAAAAAGCGTTACAGGACACTTCGAAAAACAAAAAGAAAAAACCGCCCAAAATGTTGGGACAAAAATAAAGCGGTTGATAAAATAGGGGAACTATGGAAAAACAACAAGCATACGTTACTCTTGCTAAATGGTTTGAATACCTTAATGACGACTGCGGCTATGAAAACTGGTCGCAGTATTTCATTGCGAAATTACGCGCCTATCCCGTTCGGGTCGGTTTGGACGTAGGTTGCGGCGGCGGTTGGTTTACGCGTGCCTTTGCCCGTGCGGGCTATCAAATGACAGGTATGGATATTAGTGCGGAAATGCTGGATACAGCGCAAAGCCAAGCGTTAAAAGAAGGGGTGCGCGGAGAATATTTACTCGGCGATATCACGCGTAAAAAATTGCCAAAGCGTTTTGATTTCGTCACGGCGATTAACGATTGCATTAACTATATTCCCAAGGACAAGCTTTCCGCGGCGTTTAAAAACGTAGGCGGCGCGCTCAAAAAGGGTGGCGTGTTTTTATTTGATATCAGCTCTAAGCGTAAATATGAGCAAAAATTAAACGGCACGGTCAGTGCGGACGATCGGGATGATATCACCTATCTTGCTTTCAACCAACTGCAAGGCGATAGAGTAATCATCGACGTTACGCTGTTTGCCAAGGGGCAGGATCATAAATTTGAACGGTTTGACGAACGGCACGTACAGTACGTTTATGAAGAAGACGAAATTATCCAAGCCTTGCAAGTTAGCGGCTTTGCCGTGCAAGCGGTAGAAGGGCATCTTGGCGAAGAGAAAACGCAAAGCGATAGATTACTTTTTACGGCGGTAAAACAATGATGAAAGAGCAAAACAACGTATTTAGAACGCTTATTTTTGACAGACAAGTGTCTTTGACACTTGCAGATACAACGGAAATTGTGCGCGAAGCAATTCGTTTGCATAAGCTTTCCCCCTCGTCCGCTTGCGTACTTGGCAAAGCGCTTTCGGTAATGACGTTTGCCAGCGCGGCGCTGAATATGGAGCAGGGCGAAATTTCTCTTTCCCTGCAAAGCGACGGTTTGGGCGGCAACGTAGGCGTTTCGGGGAATTACGACTTACGCCTGCGCGGCTATATCGACAACACCCAAGCAAACGGCAGCGAACAACAAACGCTTGGCGAAAACGGTGCGCTTACTATCGTTCGCGACGATGGTTACCGCCGTCCGTTTGTAGGCACTTGCGCGTTGCCCGGCGTTGGCGGCGTGGACGCGGCGTTTGAAGAATATTATGCAAAAAGCGAGCAACTTCCCACTTATATTCAATCATGCGTGCAACTCAACGAACAGGGCGAATGTACGTTTGCAGGGGTAGCCGTTGTGCAGCCGTTGCCTTTTGCGGAAGAAGACGTTTTGGGTGTTTGTGCAAACTTTCCTTTAAACGAACTGTTGGAAGATATGCAAAAACTGCCTTTGGAAAAGGTAGCTACGGCACATTTTACCACCAACGAACAAGCAAACGGTTACAAAAAAGCAGAATATAAATGTAACTGTTCCAAAAACTATTTATCAAGAGTGCTTGCAACGATTAGCCAAGACGAGCTTCGCACTATCGTAAAAGAAGACGGTGCAGTGCGCGTGCATTGCCATTATTGTAATACCGACTACGCGTTTGATGAAGAAGATATCAACGCATTATTCAACAAATAAAGAAAGCTACTATGGGAAAAGGCAAAATAGCAAAAATTGATTTCAGTGAAGAACGGATAGCCCGTCAAGCTGATAAATATTATAACGAAGGGAAATATTTTTCCGCGTTACGCCTTGCGTATCGTCAATACGAAACGTATGGTGGGGACGGGGAGGTTTTTGCGCGCCTTTGCGATATTTACGAGGGGATGAACCTGCACGGTTCGGCGGTTAACTGGTGGTTTCGCTATTTGGATATTGCCGACGAAGAAGAGTTGCCCGATATTTACGAAGGGCTTGCCATTAACTTTCTTAACCTTGGCAACGAAACGCAATCGGCGTTTTATTACAACCAGTTGATTGATTCGGACGCAAGTATTCCCGAAGAAACGAAAATGGATATTGTAGATGCTTTTTCTAAGGAGAAGCGCGACAATTTCCGTTTTGTGTATCCGCCCAAGCTTGCTGATTATTCCAAAGAAATTGAGATGGGCTCGCGTGCCTTAAAAATGGGCGATTGTAAGCGCGCTATTCACACCTTAGACGCAGTGGCGGAAGGGGCTAAGGGCTATGAAAAAGCTAAGGAATTGCAAGCGGTTGCCTATCTTTTGTCGGGGGAAGCAGATCAAGCGGAAGAGATATGCTTACAGCTGTTGCAAACGTACCCTGACGATATCCGTGTGCTTGCCACGCTGTCGGCAGTATATTTAGAACAGGGCAAAAAAGAAGAAAGCAAGGCGCTTGCGTTGCGTCTATACGCCTTAAAACAGGATAGCGCGGAAGATTTGTATAAAGTGGCGACCGTGTGCTGCGAAAACGGCTTACACGAACAGGCGTTTGAAAAGTTTTGCCAGCTGGAAGAAAAAATTCCCTATGATGGCAGAATGCTGTATTTTAAAGCGGTTTCCGCGTATAAATGCGGTAAAATCAAGCAAGCGGAACAGGCATTTGATATGCTTTGCACGGTGTATCCCGACGCGGAAGTGGCGAAATATTACCTGCAAGCCATTCGTTTGCTCAACGATGGAGAATCGCTTCCAAGCGACCAAGAACCCAGCTATTTTTACAATTTGCCGCAAGGCGAAAGGGAAAGCAGGTGCCGTTCGCTCATTCATATCGGCAAGTGTCCTAAGGACGAGGCGCAATTATTTGGTTTAATTGCTTTGCACGACGGGTATTTCCGTTGGTGTTTTGATGAAATGGACGGGGCTGATCACGATTTGCAGTATTTGGCACTTGCCACAGCGGAACACGTGCGCGCGGACGATTTTATTCGTGAAGTGCTGTTAGATGACGAAGTGCTGGATATATTAAAGATAGAAACCTTGCGTATGCTGTATACGCGCAACGAAGATATCACGATAGGCATCGTGCTTTGCCATATCTATCGTAAAGTGCGGTTATTGAAAATTAAAGTAGGTAGAAAGCGCCATAAAAAATTTATCCAAGCGTATGCGAAAATCGCTTCTAAATTCGTTGCAGTGCAGGAAAGCTACGGCAGGAAATTAAAAGCAACGGCGGAAAGCTTGTATACGGCAATCGAAGAAAACGACGCGTTTGATTTAGTGAATAGCGAAGACGATTTGGCGTGCGCTATCTTCCTGCTTTCGGGGATTAAGGATTTGGGTAGAGATATCGACGGCGTAGCTAAGGCGTTTGAGGCAAACACCGAAAACGTGCAAGCGATTATGCGCGTGTCAAAGGGCGAAACGAAACAAGAAAACGACAAGGAGTTTGGCGATGAAATTGATTGATTTTGACGGTATGTTTGATGAAAAACTTGCGCAATATATGCAAGAAAATAAAAGCAAATACACGGAAAAACAATGGGAAGACGTAATCCCGAAATTATACAAAAAATTTGGCGATACGTATGTAGCTAAGGTAAAATGTACGCCCAAGGAATATTATGCAAAAATGACGGATGAACAGCTTGTAGAAACGTTGCGCGCGCATTTACAAAGCGACGTGCCTACACCCGAATTTTTGTGTACGGAACTGGAAAATCGTGACGTTGCCACAGCGCTTTTGCCCATGCTTTTGGAAAAGGACGTACAGCTTGTAACGTATGCGTTCAACTTAATCGGCGACGATAAGCGCGCGTATGATACGTATTTTAAAATTTTGGAAGAAAACTTGGCGGATGAAAACGTGCAAGGGGATTTGGTGGAAGTGTTTAAATTTCACGCCGACGAAGTGAAAGACCGCGCGTTTGAGAATTATAAAAAAGGCATTGCAAAGGAATACATGCTGGAAATTTTATCCCGAGTAAAAACGCGTGACGACGATATTTTCCATGCATTGCTGTCCGCGTTTGAAAGCGGGGAAAATGTGCCTATGCACGCAAGCTACTTGGCTGCGTACGGCGATGAACGCGCTTTGGGAAAATTGCTTTCCGCGATTGAAGATAAACATATCGGCTTTGTGGAATTTCAAGAGCTCAAATATGCCATCGACGCTTTAGGCGGCGAATATAAAGAAGTACGTGACTTTTCCGCGGATAAGGACTTCTTAGCAGTGGAAGCCGCGTTTTCAAAAAACGTAAAGCTGGAAGAAAACGGCGAATACCGTTCGTAAAATCACCATCAATAAAAGCATGAGGCGGCGAAGTTTTTCGCCGTCTTTTTTCATATTTTGAGCCTTGACTGCATAGAGTAAAGCATAAACAAATCAAGGCGGGAGGTCGTTGATGGAAAATTATAATGTGTATCAAGATATAACAAATCGTACGGGCGGAGATATTTATATCGGTGTGGTTGGCCCCGTCCGCAGCGGAAAATCCACCTTTATTAAGCGTTTTATGGAAACGTTGGTGTTGCCGAACGCCGAGCAAAATGCGCGGGGGGAAATGATAGACGAGTTGCCGCAGGCGGGCGAAGGGAAAACGGTAATGACTACCGAACCCAAATTCGTGCCAGCGCAAGCGGCGAAAATTCAAGTGGCAAAAGGTGCGGAAATATCCGTACGGCTTGTTGACTGCGTGGGCTTTGCGGTAACGGGCGCGAACGGGTTTGAGGAAGACGGCGCGCCGCGGCTTGTGAAAACGCCCTGGCAGGAAGCGGCTATGCCCTTTGAACAGGCTGCGGCAATGGGTACGGAAAAGGTGATTAAAGACCATTCTACCATCGGTGTAGTGGTGACAACAGACGGCAGTTTTACAGGGATAGAACGCAGTGCATATGTTGCGGGTGAAGAAAAAGCTATAACGCAATTAAAGGCAATCGGCAAGCCGTTCGTGATCGTTTTAAACTGTATTTCCACGGACAATGCACGCGTGCTTAAAAAAGAGCTTGAAGACAAATACGAAGTACCCGTGGTCGCGATGAACGTGGAAAATATGCAGGAAACGGACGTGCAGAATATTTTACAAGCGGTGCTGTTTACGTTCCCTGTAAACTGCATTGACGTGCGCTTGCCTAAATGGTTGCAAACGTTCCCTAAGGACAATGCAATGGTGGAAAAACTTATGCAAGTTTTAAAACGCACGTTGCCGAATATGAAAACGATGCGCGATTGTACGGCTTTGGAACGGTTGTTCGACGAAGACGATTGTTTTGTCAATCCTTTGGATATTCGTATGGATATGGGCTCGGGTTGTGTAGAGCTTACCATTGACACCAAACCCAACGTGTATTATCAAGTGCTTACCGACGTTTGCGGGGAAGATATTTGCGACGATTTGCAATTAATGCGCTATATATGCGCACTTGCGCAAACGAAAGTGGCGTATGCCAAGGTAAAGGACGCGCTGGAAGAAGCGGAGAAAAATGGCTACGGCATTGTATATCCCACGGAAACGGAATACGAGCTTGACAAACCGCGCCTTTTGAAAAAAGGATCGGGCTATGGTGCACATTTTAAAGCGAGTGCTCCCAGTTATCACATTATAAAAGTGGACGTAACAGGCGGTGTTAGCCCTATTATCGGCACGAAGGAGCAAAGCGAAGGCTTTATTGACGAAACCCTGACGGGCTTTGAAAACGGTATGGACGGCGTTTGGGAAACAAACATTTTCGGCAGGTCTTTGCGTGCGCTTGTTGGCGATGAACTTTCGGGGAAAACAACCGCTATGCCTATGGAATTGCGTAAAAAAATGCGCCGTACGATTACAAAAATCGTTAACGATGGTAAAAATAATGCGATTTGTTTGCTTTTTTAATAAAAAACCAGCATAAAAATTCCATATAAAGTACATACTTTTTGCATAATCTTTGTGCGGAGGATTTGCAATGCAAAAAGAGATAAAACCGACCAAAAATAAGATACCAAAAATCACGGAAGAAGAATATTTGCAGTACGTAACGGCGCTAAAAGAAGGGGAGAAAATACCTAAAAGCGGGGCGGCGGATATGCAAGCGTCGCAACCGACGAAAACGCATTAAGCAATAAAAAACCGACTGCCAAAAACAGTCGGTTTTTTCCATACATTACGATTTGTTTTTTTGGTGTTTTCGATAATTTGCAGGGGATAAATTTTCCTTTTGTTTGAAGATAAGACCAAAGTAGTTGGCGGATGAAAAACCGCATGCTTCCGCAATTTCGTTAACGCTTTTTTTGCTGTTTAAAAGCATCTCTTTGGCTTTGGTTAAGCGTACGTTTAAAAGGTAGTCCATTAACGAGCAATTCGTGTACTTTTTAAATTGATACATCAAGGTGGTTTTGGAAACGAAAAACGTCTTTGCTAAATGCTCTAAAGTTTGTTTCTCGTCAAAGTTTTCATTGATGTAATCAATGATTTTTAAAATTAAGGGGGAAATATTGCTTTTTGCTTCGGCGCGCGGCGTGATACCGCTTTCATCAATTTTAGATAGCAAAAACGTGCAATATCCAAACAGCGTGGAAAGCAAGGTTTCGCCGTGTTTATGATGACGGTCAATGGCAAGCATTTGTTCCAAAACGTTGGTAAAGGAAGCTGCTTCGTGTGGCTTTAACTGCATTACGCAAAGCGATTTTTTATCATACGTTTCCCTTTGAAAATCGTTCAAATAATTTTGCGAAAAATTTACGTTATAGCGTTCAAATGCACCGCCTTCCGTTTTATGCATTACGTGGGGAGGGATCACCAGCAATGCCGGCGCTTGCAACTTATATAAGGCGTTAG
>JAZQWZ010000097.1:0-15951 GCA_045632625.1 Candidatus Scatosoma sp.
ATAAGCAATGGAAATAGGCTCTGTACAACCCATGGCGGGTATCAGCTCTTCGCGTAAAATTTGCGTAAATTGCGTATATTTTTCCTGATTTAACATACTTTTTCCTTTGTATTAAAACGCAAAAGAAAGGCAAAAAATCGCATTTCTTTTTTTCTTGCTTTTGATTATTGCGCTACGCGCAAAAGCGTTTGCACTTTACCGATCCCCGACGCATTGATTTTCGCCATTGCGTTTTTGATATTGCTTTCGTGCGTTTTATGCGTAATGATAACGATAGGCACGCGCAAATTGCCCTCACCATCGTCTTCTTTCGTTTGTTCAATTTGCGATACGGCAACCAGCGAAATACCGTATTTACCGAAAATTCCACTCACCTTTGCAAGCACGCCCGGCTCATCGTCCACCGCCAAACGCACGTAATATTCACTTTCAAAATTAGAAATAAATTTCACGTTGGGATCTGCCGTTGCGTTGTTCTTAAACGTAGAATATTTATTTTCCGCGTGCGTAGCCGCATAGATAACGTCGCTCACCACTGCGCTTGCCGTAGGCAACGCGCCTGCGCCGCGTCCATACAGCATTACGTCGCCCACTGCGTCGCCTTGCATATACACCGCGTTAAACGAATCGTTTACGCTTGCAAGGGGGTGCGAGTTGGGGATAAACGTAGGATGCACGCGCACTTCAATACCCTTATCGGTATTTTTGCCGATCGCCAAGAGTTTGATGGTATACCCCAAGCTTTTACCATAGGCAATATCTTTGATATTGAGATGGCTGATGCCTTCACGGAAAATCTTGGTATAAGGGATTTTCGTGTGGAATGCCATGGACGACAAAATGGAAAGCTTGTACATGGAGTCAAACCCATCCACGTCCGCCGTGGGGTTAGCTTCCGCATAGCCCAAGCGTTGTGCTTCTTTGAGTACTTCCGCATAGTCCGCGTTTTCGTTGGACATTTTCGTCAAAATAAAGTTGGTCGTACCGTTTACGATCCCCATCATGCTTTGAATGCGATTGGCTTGTACGCCGTCCCAAAGCGTGTGGATAATGGGCACACCACCCACGCAGCTCGCTTCGTAATACAAACCGCAACGATTGCGTTTTGCGATTTTTTCAAGCTCGTGCGAGAATTTACAAATGAGTTCTTTATTCGACGTAACCACCGTTTTACCGTTCGTGAGCGCCGCCGTTACGAACGTTTTTGCTACGCCGATACCGCCGATGGTTTCCACAACGATATCCACGTTGGGGTTGGCAAGCACTTCTTCAATGCTGCCTGCTACCGCTTCGTCGGGCACGCCAAGCGATTTGATGCGTTCTTTATTTAAATCGAGCACCGCTTCCACCGTAACGTCGATGTTTTGTGTTCTCAAATAAAAATCGTGGTGCTCTACAAGCGTTTGATACGTGCCGCCGCCTACGACGCCTAAACCTAAAATGGCAACGCCTACTTTTTTAACCATAGTATAACTCCTTACCGCAATTTCTCTTGCGTTTTTCTTCTTTTTTATGTTCGCGGAACGGACAAAAAAATATCATTCATCGCGTACCCGCCCTATCCGAATTATTCTTCTACGTTCAAATCGTACAAATATTTCAAGCCTTTCAAGGTAAGCAATTTATCCACCACGTCGATACATTCGATTTCCTTGGCGATAACGGTGGAAAAGCCACCCGTAGCAATCGTTTTTACGTCGCTGCATTTCAGCTCTTTTTTGATGCGTTTTACAATGTATTCCACAAGCCCAGCAAACCCGAATACGATGCCTGCTTGCATGTTGGTAACAGTATTTTTGGCGATAATGCTTTTAGGCGCTTCGATTTCTACGCGGGGCAATTTTGCCGTGCCGTTTACCAGCGAATCGAGCGAGCCCTTGATACCGGGCGAAATAACACCGCCGATAAACTCGTCGTTTTCGTTGATAATATTAAACGTCGTTGCCGTACCGAAATCAATTACAATCATGGGCTTTTTCTCGCCGTATTCCACAATAGCGGACACACAGTTGACGATACGATCCGCCCCTACTTCGCGGGCGTTATCGCAACGGATATTTAACCCCGATTTCAATCCCGGTGCTACGTGCATAGGGTGAATACCAAAATAAATTTCGCACATTTTATCAATGGTGTAATCAAGCGTAGGCACAACGGACGAAACGATACCGCCCGTAATATCGCACGCTTTGATACCCTTGATATCCAGCATACCGATAATTTGTTCGCCGTATTCATCCGAAGTACGCTTAAAATCGGTAGAAACACGGAAAGACACCTTCAATTCGTCTTTTTCATACAACGCGTATTTAATGTTCGTATTCCCGATGTCGATACAAATAATCATCTACGTCCTCCCTTTTCCAGTACGCCGATTAAGCGATACAGCGTAGGTGCAAAAATCAAGTTGATGGCAAGCTCTACCAAAAAGTTAACCCCTGCGCACCCGATAAATAAAAAGTACACGATAGTACTGCCCTCCGCCACGAAATTTACCGCAAGCGTTTCTTTGAGCAATACCAAAGAGCCGAGAATGAACAAGCCCGTGTTGACGATAGGCGCGGTCGCCGCAGCCGTGAATACGCCTATATGCTTATTTTTCTTAGACAAAAATTGATACGCAAAACCTGAAATCAAGCCTGCCGCCGTTCCTTTTACAAGGCACAAAAGCGCAGTAGAAAACGGTTGTGCTTCAAACAAAATGGCGGTGAAAGGATCTGCGCCCGTTACACCGTACATCAGCGTAATAAAGCCAAACGCAAAACCTAAAAACGCACCCACCCAAGCGCCGTAGAGCATACCGCCCAAAACGATGGGCACGAGCACGAAACTAAGGGACGTTGCGCCTACTTTGAAATAGCCGCCAAACACCTGCAATACGATTACGAGCGCAAGCAAAACCGCAATGCCCGTTATCCTTCTTGCGGAAAGAGATTTCTTATTCATAATAACCTCCATCGGGTTCGCTGTGGATACCCGCAGACAAAAATTTTTGCTCCTTTTCACTCAGTCAAACCGCCGATGCGTATTCGCTAAATATAAGGATTGCCTTATATTATAACGCATTTTTTGTATTTTAGCAACAAAATGAACGGCTGTTTTACATTTTTTCTTGTATCTTTCACGATAGTTCACACAAAAAAATATATCAGGGAATACTATATTAGTAGAAAAGACGAAACCGCAGGTCGTTCCGAACAGGAAAAGCTTACATACCCCTGCGGTGAAACACAGGAGGTTTTTATGAATTGTTGCTTAACGGGTGGTAACACTACCCTTTGGATTCTCATTGCTTTGCTCGTCCTCGGCTCGAAAGATGGTATTTTCTGTTCCAACGTATTTAATGGTTGCGGTTTGCCTATCTTGCTTGCACTTTTGTTCTGCTTGTACAAAAACGGTACGCTCGCTTCCATTTTGACGCCTGCTTGTAATTGTTCTTGCGGTTGCAACTGCCGTTGATTTTTCTTAACTTTTCTCCTTTATAATTTTTTTCTTTTTCCTTGCTGATAAGCAAAAGAACGGAGCCGCGAAAACGGCTCCGTTTTTTATCGTTTTATGCTTATTTTTCCACACTCAAAAAGTACGCTTGCAAAGCAATTAGGGTTTTTCCGTCGCGCAGCTTGCCAGAACGCATCATTTCCTTAACCTTGTCGATTTCTATCCACTCCACGTCCAAAAATTCCCCCTCATCAAGGTGGGCAGGTACGCGTTCACCGTCTTTTGCAAGGTAAATATAGATGCGTTCGTTGGTGTAGCCGGGCGTGGGATACATTACGTACAAAAGTTGTAAATTTTCGCTTTTTACACCCGTTTCTTCTTCCAACTCGCGCTTGGCTGCAAGCATAGGATTTTCGCCTACATTTAACTTACCGGCAGGGATTTCATAAATGCTTTCGCCGTACGCATAGCGATACTGCTTGACAAGCAAAACCTTACCATTTTCCACGTACAAAACGCACGCGCCGCCGCTGTGTTCGATAATTTCGCGCTTACACGGTTTCCCGTCCGCGCGGAGCGCGTCGTCTACGCGAAGGGATAAAATTTTACCTTGATATACGTAGTTTTTATTGACGGTTTTTTCTTGGTAATCCATACGAACCTGCCTTATTTTTTTTGCTTATTTTACTCTATTATAGCACAAATAATAAAAATAACAAAGAAAATTTGTCAAAACACCTTGATTTTTTTTGTTTTTTTATGTATAATAGAGGCACATTGTTTTTTAGGGTTCGTATTTACAAGAGAAGGAGCTTACGATATGCAAATTCAAGGCGAAACGTCCGTTAATAAACTGATTGTGCTTTTCGTGTTCGATAAAATGGAAAGCGCGCTTTCCGAGCGCACCATTGTCGAAATGTGCACAGCTGGCAACACGTGGCTCAATTATATGGACTGCAAGGAGCTTTTTCCCCGCTTAATTGAGGATGAGTTTATTTGCCGCGTACCTTCCCCCGTGGAAGAACCCCTTTACACCATTACTACCGACGGCAGAGAAACATTGAATAATTTTTATATCAACATTCCTAAGAGTTTGCGCAGTGAAATTTCCGCATTTATTAAGAAGAACGGCGGGAAATATAGAAACCGTCAGGAATGCAAAGCCGATTATACCAAGAATATGGACGGTACGTACACGGTTATGGTAAAAATTTTAGCACCTATGCAACCTATGCTGGATTTAAAATTTGTTGTTCCCGACAAGAAAACCGCGCAAAATATTTATAAAACGTGGGAAAATAAAGCGTCGGAATTGTATTCGGCTATCTATGATACGCTTGTCGATTGACGGTCAGCGTTTGATTTTGGAAACATTGACACCGCCCTTTGGCGAGAGTCGTTTCGCTCCCCTTTTTAGGCGAGCTATACTACATATATAGGAGATGAAAAATTATGTTTACTTATTCTACGAAAGGTACTTGTTCCAGACAAATTTTATTTGACGTGGACAGCGAAGGAAAGATGCACGGCGTTCGCTTTATCGGCGGTTGCGGCGGTAATTTGCAAGGCATTGCTCGTCTTGTAGAAGGCAAGCACATCGACGAAGTGGAAACGTTGCTTGCAGGCATCCGTTGCAGAAACAACACGTCTTGTCCTGATCAGCTTTCCAAGGCGATCACGGAATTTAAAGCAGCGCAAGCAAACGCTTAACGATTTTATTGCACATGAAAACCCCGCGCACGGCATTTTGCCTTGCGCGGGGTTTGTTTTTATCTTATAAATCAATGTCTGAAATGTCTGTCGCCGACGAAAATCATCGCAATGCCTGCTTCGTTGCATGCGTCAATGGAAAGTTGGTCGTTTTTACTGCCGCCCGGTTGAATGATCGCCGTGATGCCTGCTTTTACACATTCTTCTACGCAATCGGGGAACGGGAAGAACGCGTCGCTTGCCATAACCGAACCTTTCGCCAAATCGCCAGCGTGCGCAATCGCTTGTTGCGCCGCCCAAATACGGTTGGTTTGTCCCATACCGATACCCGTCGTTCTATCTTTCAAACCGATTACGATAGCGTTGGATTTGGTGTATTTCACCACTTTCCAGTTAAACATAAGCGCTTGCATTTCTTCGTCCGTAGGCGCGCGGTTGGTAACCACTTGCACGTTTTCGGGGTTGAAAAGCGTTTCGTCGTAGTCCTGAATAAGCAAACCACCGTACACTTTCTTCATATCGTACGCCGTTTTTTCACGTCTTGCCTTGATGTCGGGCAATTCCAAAAGACGTATATTTTTCTTGGCGGTAAGCACGTCCATGGCTTCCTTAGTAAACCCTTCCGCAATGACGATTTCGATGAAAATCTTGTTGATTTCTTTCGCCGTTGCTTCGTCTACAATGCCGTTGATTGCCAAGATCCCGCCAAACACGGATACAGGATCGCTTTCATACGCTTTGATATACGCTTCGTGGATAGTTTTGCCCGTACCCACACCGCAGGGATTTGCATGCTTGCTTGCAACCACGCAGGGTTCGTCAAACTCTTTTACAAGCTCTAATGCGCCGTTTGCGTCGTTGATATTGTTATAGGAAAGCTCCTTGCCCCAAAGCTGTTTTGCCTTGGAAAGCGAGCCTGCGCGGATAAATTCTTCGCTGTAATAGGACGCGCCTTGGTGGGGGTTTTCACCGTAACGCATATCTTGCGCTTTTTCATACGCGAACGTTACACTGTCGGGATAGCGAATGTCTAATTGCTCCGCCAAATAGTTGGAAATCATACTATCGTACACCGCCGTGTGCGCAAATACTTTGTATTGCAAATATTTCTTTGTTTCAAGCGTAATTTCGCCTGCTTCCAGCTCGGAAAGCACTCTTTCATAATCCTTAGGATCAACGACAACGGCTACGTCTTGATAATTTTTCGCCGCAGCACGGAGCATAGTAGGACCGCCGATATCGATGTTTTCCACTGCGTCTTCAAACGCTACACCAGGCTTGGAAATGGTCGCTTTGAATGGGTACAGGTTTACCGCTACTACGTCAATGGTGTTGATACCAAGCGTTTGCAACTGTTGCATGTGCTCGGGGTTGGAGCGCATTGCCAAAAGCCCTGCGTGCACGATGGGGTGCAAGGTTTTTACTCTGCCGTCCAAGCATTCGGGAAAGCCCGTCAATTCGCTGATGCCGATTACGGGCAAACCAGCGTCTTTCAACGCTTTTGCCGTACCGCCCGTGGAGATAATTTCAAAATCGCAAGCGATTAAACGCTTACAAAATTCCACGATGCCCGTTTTGTCAGATACGCTTACAAGTGCTCTTTTTTTCATAAATTTATCCGCCTTTGTTATTTTTTGCTAAGTTGTGGGAAAAACTATGGATATGATTATCCTATATCTTCTTGTGATTGCTTATATCGTAGCCATCAATTTATATGCTTTTTTGTTTGTAAAAACGCTTGCTAAGCAAGAACACGACGCCGAAACGCAAGCTTTGTCCGCGCCTGCAGTTATGCCTAACGCCGAAAAAGAAACGACCGATACAACCACTTTCAGTCCTACGAACGCCACCACGCAAACGCAAAAACCGCAAAAATACATTAGCAAGCTTTGTATCACGGGCGCGCTTGGCGGTGCTATTGCCATTTATGCGTGTATGTTCATTTTTAAATTTAAAAGAAACGATTTGTTTTTAATGGTGATTATGCCCCTGCTTGGCGTTTTGAACGTATACATGTGGGTACTTTTGTTTAAATCGGGTTTTGGATTTTTGCTTATTCGATAAGCGTTGCTTTATCCAGCAAAACAACCTTTCGTTTACTTCCTTAATATATTATAACATATATTTTAAAAATAGGGAAATAAATGAAAGGATTTTTTTTAAAATGTTATATTAAGTGAAAAAATCACATTTTTATGACATTTTTTGCAAAAAAGAAAAAATATTAAAATTTTTATGATTTTTTTGGAAAAATCCGCAAAAATTGTTTGACAATTTCTTTTATAAGTGCTATTATATACAAGCGTTGTTGATACGGCGCCGAAGTGTGATGAAATGCGGGTGTAGTTCAATGGTAGAATTCCAGCCTTCCAAGCTGGCCGCGTGGGTCCGATTCCCATCACCCGCTCCACTTTAAAGCGGGCGTATCCATAAAACACGCGCCTGTAGCTCAGTTGGATAGAGCAACGGCCTTCTAAGCCGTGTGTCAGGAGTTCGAATCTCTTCAGGCGCACCATTTATATGGCGGGTGTAGCTCAGTTGGTTAGAGCGCCAGATTGTGGCCCTGGAGGTCGTGAGTTCGATTCTCGTCGCCCGCCCCATCTATTTTTTACGACACATTGGGGTGTCGCCAAGTGGTTAAGGCACCGGATTTTGATTCCGGCATTCGTAGGTTCAAATCCTGCCACCCCAGCCAGTTTCTGGCAACAAATTTTGGTCGGCCCATTAGCTCAGTCGGTAGAGCACCTGATTTTTAATCAGGGTGTCCGGAGTTCGAGTCTCCGATGGACCACCACAAAAAAGACCATCTCGTTTGAGATGGTCTTTTTTGTGTATGTGGTCATCGGAGCCGAAAAGAACTCCGCGTATTATCCGGAGTTCGCGCGAACGAGCAAGGCTATAAAAGCTCTTCCCTTTCTCTTTGTTCGTTGCGAGTGAAGCTTTGGCGCAACGCGCCAAGCCCTCCGATGGAGCACTTTGCAATCGCTTTTTTCGTATTTGGTGCACCATCGGCGCGAGAACTTCGGTAGTCCCCGGAGTTCGTGCAAGGAGCGAGAAACTTTTTTGTTTGTTATATCCGCTCGGTTTGCGAGCGACGCCGCTTTGGCGCAACGCGCCAAGCCCTCAGATGAAGCATCTTACTGTCACTCTGGACGGAGTGAAACGACGGATAGAGTCCAAAAAGAGATTCTATCACTTCCTCCCAGAACGACAGAGACGCGTATACGCCAAAATACATTGAAGACATCAAAAAAAGAATCCCTTTAAGCGACAAGCTTGGGGATTCTTTTCAATTTGCCTATACCATGTACGCGTTGAAACGCATTACGCCTTATTTACCGAGCCAAACAAGCGCATTTTTTCTTTAACAACTTCCTTGATATATTGCACTTTCAAATTGCGCGTTGCAAGATAGCCAAGGCCCTTTTCTTCGCCTTCTTTCATGGCTCTATCGCCTGCAAGGCACATATCGGTGAAGATGTTTACTTTTGCGATACCTTCTCTTACCGTGTTTCTAAAATCATCGTCGGAAAGTCCACTACCGCCGTGCAATACAAGCGGCGTATCAATTTTCGCGCGGATTTCTTTCAATCTTTCGATGTTGAGCATGGGTTTTTTCTTATAAACGCCGTGCGCCGAACCGATAGCAACCGCCAAAGCGTCTACGCCCGTTGCTTTTACGTACGCTTCCGCTTCTTCGGGCGTCGTGTACATATCCGTCAAGCTTTCGTCGCCCGCATCAGCCATACCCACGTGACCGATTTCACCTTCTACCGTCGCACCGAATGAATGTGCGATTTTTACAATTTCTTGCGTTTCCTTTAAGTTAGTTTCGTAATCTTTTGTCGAACCATCAAACATAACGGACGAGAAACCAAGTTTCAAAGCTTCCATACATCTATCAAACGTCAAGCCGTGGTCGTAATGCACAACTACGGGCACTTTCGCGCGTTTTGCCGCCGCAATTACGCTGGGAGCAATCAATTTGAGCTCACCAAACGGCAACAAAACTTCCGCCGTACCGATAACTACGGGCGAGTTTAATTCTTCCGCCGCTTCGATAACTGCTTGAAGCATATCGGTATCCGTCGTGTTGAAAAGACCTACACCATAGTGTTCTTTTTGTGCTTTTTTAAGCACGTCATTCAAATTTACAAGCATATTTTTCTCCTGTTAAAGTTTTTACAAAGATTTTTAATTTGTTCTTCCGAACGCATACCGCTCACGGCATCCGCTTGCGAAAGTGCCGCAACCGCCGCCGCGGAAGCAAAGGATAACAGCTCTTCATCGCTATCGCCACGGTAAATACCCAACAAAGCGCCAGCGCAAAATGCGTCGCCTGCACCCGTCGTGCCCTTGATAAAGTCCTTGGGAATATCATAGGACGGCACTATCGTAAAACCGCTATTTGAATAGCAAACGCCTACGTCAGGCATATGAATAATTACGCGTTCTTTTACGCCGTATTCTTTGAGTTTTTTAGCAATAGCAAACAAGTTTTCCTTAGTCGGCTCGATGTCCGTCAACGCACCTGCTTCCACTTCGTTAATAATCAAGTTATCCGTGTACGCAAGGCAAGGCAATACCTGTTTATATCTATCCGAATTTTCACTAACAAGGTCAATAGACGTTTTCACGCCTTGTTTTTGCGCGCGTTTCAAAAGCTTTAAGCCGTCACCGTTGTCCATTTTATCGAGCAACAAGAAGTAGCCAAGGTGCAGCATTTTTACATTCAAAGCGTCCAAATCTACGTGCTCGTCGCCAAAAGCCGCACTCGCGCCAGGATAGGTAAAAAACGTTCTTTGACCGCCTGCCACGCTCATTACTTCGGTAAAGCTCGTCGTTTCGTTGATAGAAAGTAAACCGTCGCAATTTACACCGCTTTCTTCCAGCGTTTCGCGCACGAATGCGCCGTCAGCGTCATTCCCTACGCACGCCACAGCTTTAACGGTTAAATCGTTTGCCATACGCTTTAAGTCGATGGCTACGTTGGGTACGCAGCCACCAACCGCTTTTTGCAAACCGATAATTTTCGTCAACTCACCAGCGCTGGGGTACGCCGAAATTACGTTAATTTTATCGACGAGAAGTGTTCCCGCCACCGCAATACCAGTTTTCATAATTTCCCTTTTTGCGTTTTTTGATTAGTTGCATTCAGCAACCAACGGACCTGCAAGCTCTTTCAAGAAGAACAATCTACCTGCAAGCGTAGGAATATACGAAGACGTAATCCAAGGCGTCGTACCGTGACGAAGCGTCATCCAAAGGGACAAGCCTTGCCATTGCATACCTCTGCCAAGCGTACCGTCCGCACCGCCGATCGCGTAATCTGCTTGCAAGAACAAGCCAGGGCCGATCGTGTTTGCACGGCAAGGCACAAGGGGCGTTCTCGATTTAAAGCTCGTAAGTGCGTTTTGTTCCACCGTCAAGGGGTGGATTTTCGCAGCAATTCGATAAGGCGCTTTTTCCCATTCTGCCGCCGTTGCATAATCCGCTGCAAAGTGGGGTTCCCAGAATGCGATATGGCACATTCTACCGATACCGTATACCAAGATAAGCTTTGCGCCATCCTTTTTAAGCGCTGCAATTTTGTCGGGATAGGTAGGCAAATTTTCTTTCGTTGCGAAATTTCTTTGATTTTTAGGTACAGTCAACTCGCCAAGGGGATTAAAAAGTGCTTGTTCCATTGCGTATTGGAATGCACCGGGGTTATCGGATGCAAGCGTGTTGCCTTCGCTATCCGCCCATTCGTCCATGTTAAACGTGTGCACGTGTTCGCAGGAAACCTTCCATTCCTTCAAGAAATATACCACCCATTTATACATCCCCATAGGGCCTACGGGTAAAATGAACGCTACCTTTTCGTTTCTTTCTTTTGCAAGCTTGATTTGCATTGCAATTTCGTGTCCCATATACGTTTCAAATTCGCCAAGGCTATCACATTGTACGGGCGTGAAATCCTTGTTCCAGAACGCTTGACGCGTCGTAATCGTTTCAGGTGCGTCGATGCACGCGTCGATTTTCGCAAAATCCCAACCATCGGGATAGAAGCCTTCAAGCATACTGCCTTTTACTGTTGAATTGAAATCCATTGTTTATATCTCCTTATCTTTTATTTTCGTTTTGTTCGTTTAATTTTGCTTGTTAAGCCGTTTTACGGCAACAAACGTTTAGTCGTGCCCTTCAAATACACTTGGCACTGTCTAAACCCTTCCGCGTATTCTGCCCCGCATTGATAGCCGCGATATCTCGAACAGGTTTTTACCATATCCGCAAAATCAATGCCGTCGTGTTCGCGCATCCATACAAGCTGGCTTTCGTGGCATTCCAACATATTGATTTTCAAATCAATTTCGTCGGAAATGTCCACAAATTCCGTGGGATTAAAGTTAACGCCGGCAAGCGTGTCCATATAATAAATCGGCACGAGCTTTGCAGGACCACAGCCCTTGCTGTATTTTTCACAGGTGCTCTTGTAATTAGGCAACGTTGCCGTAAAGCTTGCGTCAAAAACAAGACGCGAAACCGCCGTATGATCAGGCATATAATCATCAGGGTTATGCGTGATGATAAAATCAGGGTTGGCATATTTGATAATATCCACCATTTTGTCACGCGCTTCTTGATTGTTATCGTACAAATCCAAATCGTTAAAGTTCGCACAAATTACTTCAATACCTGCCATTGCACCTGCTTTTTTCGCTTCCGCTGCGCGGATTTTCGTCAGTTCGTCGGGGGGAATGATAACGTGCCCCAAATTCCCCGTCGAAGCGTGGCAGACGATAACCGTGTCACCGCGTTTTACGCATTTTGCAAGCGTGCCCGAGCATGCAATTTCGATATCGTCGGGATGCGCGCCGATTGCTAAAACTCGCATAAAATTTTCTCCTTGTTCATAGTTTGTATTTATTGTATCACAACCACACCGTTTATACAATGGTATAAAGTCCACAAAAAGAGTAAAATATTCCACTTAATTTTTATATAAAAATAATTGACAAGATTTGCTTATTTATGGTATGCTATACATATGGAAAAACGGTATTATAAACACAAAATTGAAAATTTGCTTGTTATTGAAAAAATAGTAACAATACATTACTTCGAGTTTGATAAGCACTTCCAAAGCGACAGCGAAGCACACGATTTTTGGGAGCTTGTATATGCGGATAAAGCGTGCGTATATTGTTACGCAGACGGAAAGGAAGTACTTCTCAACGAAGGCGAGGTATTGTTTCACAAACCCTCCGAACAGCACGCTTTACGCGCTGATTGCGTACATGCCCCCAACGTTTTTATTATTTCGTTTGTTTGCAAAAGCCAAGCTATGCGCTTTTTTGAAAATAAAAAGCTGGCGTTAAATTCACAATGGGTGCGCTTGATTTACACGATTTGGGAAGAAGGAAAAAATACGTTTGATATGCCCTATTCCGACCCTGCCATCAAAAAAATGAAGCTGTTGGACGCGCCTACGCTCGGCGGTCAGCAGATGATAAAAAATTATTTGGAAATTTTACTTGTTGGGCTTATGCGCAATGAAACGGCGAAAGCCAACGCCGAAGTTGTGTTTTTACCGCGTGAACAGTTGGAAGAACAGTTGACCGACCGCGCCATTGCGTTTTTAAAAGAGCACGTGCACGAACGATTAGAAGTCAACGACGTTTGCGACGCATTGCATTATAATAAATCGTACATTTTTAAGCAATTTAAAAAAGCAACAAATTGTTCTTTGATGGCATATTTCACTCGTTTAAAAATAGAAAAAGCCAAACAAATGCTTAGAGAAAATACGCTTACGATTGCGCAAATTGCCGACGCGCTGGCGTTCGATACCCCTAACTATTTCACAAAAACATTTAAAAAAGTGACGGGCTATACGCCTTCCACCTATAAAAAAATGCGAAAAATAAAATAAGGTATCCCCGACTTCGATAAAGAAGTCGGGGACTTTTTTCTAAAATACGCTCTCGCCCACGATTACGGGCGTTATTTTTTCGCCGTTTGCAACTAAATAACAATAACTGCCGCCTTGCCCCGCCGCGCGTTGCAGAGAGCCCGGACAAATGAGGGTTACGCCGTCTATTTCGTCTATGCGCGCATTGTGCGTATGTCCGTAAAGCGCCACTTGGCAATCGTTGCGTTTCGCCGCTTTTATCAGCGCACCCAGCCCAGATTTTACGCCGTAGGTATGGCCGTGACAATAGAAAATGCGCACGTTTTCCACTTCCAACACGCCGTCGATAGGAAAATGCGGGGCAAAATCGCAATTCCCCGCGCAAAAATACGTTTTATCGGGATATTCGTCCAGTAAGTCCAGCGTTTCCCTTACACCGTCGCCAAGATGAATTACGTAATCGTTTTCCGCTATTCTGGGCAGGAGCGATTGCAGTCCGTCCTTTTTGCCGTGCGTATCCGAAAGGATAATCAGCTTTTTCATAACGACGTTTCCTGTAATTTAGCAAGTAAATTTTGCAAAGCGCGCCCGCGATGGGAAACCGCGTTTTTTTCTTCCGCTGTTGCTATACCGAACGATTTTTGCAAATCGTCGCTTTCAAACAAGGGATCATACCCAAAACCGCCGTTGCCCGTCTCTTCGCGCAAAATTTTACCATGTGTTTTCCCTACTGCGGTTACCATTTTGCCATCGGGATACACGAGCGCCAACGCGCACGCAAAATGCGCTTTTCTGTTTTCTACCCCCTGCAAAGCCTTTAACAGCGTTTGTCTATTTGCTTTATCGTCGCCGTGTGTTCCGCAGTATCTTGCGCTGTACACCCCCGGTGCCCCATCAAGCGCATCCACGCAAAGCCCGCTATCGTCGGCAAGCACGGGAAGCCCCAAGGCTTGCGCCGCCGCAGTCGCTTTAATGATTGCGTTTTCCATAAACGTTTTGCCCGTTTCTTCCACGTCTTCACAAAAGCCCATTTGCTTTTGCGAAACCACGTTATACTGCGTAAAAATTTCCGCTATTTCTTTTATCTTGTGTGCGTTCCCCGATGCAATCACGAGCATAGGTTTTTCCATACTTGCATACCGCCCTATTTTTTTGTCTATTATAACACGTTTTCTTTGAAAACGCAAGCTGTTTTTTTTACCCTAAAAGAGTTAGCTACCGCTATAAGCATTACGCCCACGTCAGCAAATACGGCAAGCGAAAGCGGTAATACCCCCGCCACACCGAGTGTCATAAACGCAGCTTTCATCATTATAGAAAATACGATGTTTTGTTTGACAATCGCACGCGTTTTTCTCGCAATTTTTACGGCTTTGGGGAGTGCAGTTAAATCATCGGCAATCAATACCAAATCGGATGCTTCCACTGCCGCGGCGCTACCCAGCTTCCCCATGGAAACGGACACGTCCGCCGTCGCCATTACAGGCGCGTCGTTGATACCGTCGCCCACGTAAACAAGCACACCGTTTTGCTTTAACTGCTCTGCCTTTTCCAACTTTTCATCAGGAAGCAAATTTGCGTTCAACGCGTACATGCCTATCTCGTTTGCTATTTGTATTGCCCGATTTTCATTGTCCCCAGTGAGCATAACCGTTTGCGTAATACCAAGCGATTTTAAGCCTTCAAGCGCAGGTTTGGTTTGTTCACGAAGTTTATCCCCAAGCTCAATCGCGCCTAAATATTGCCCCGCTTTTGCAACGTATATAACCGTGTATATACTTTGCAATGCTTGCAGGAAAACACCGTTTTCTTTTAGATACTCAAAACTGCCGACAAGCACGGTTTCACCGTCTATTTCACACGATAAACCGAGCCCTGCTTGTTCCTGTACGTTGCCTGTTTTGAACGTCGTTTTTACGTGTTGAAATGCGCGCGCTATCGGGTGCGCAGAATTGCGCTCTACCGCCGCCGTTATTTTAAGCAACGTTTGTTCGTCCATTTGTTCGTTTACAGGCAGCACTTGACAAATAGCAAAATTGCCTTGCGTCAGCGTACCCGTTTTGTCAAACGCAAACGTATTCGCTGTGGCAAGCGCGTCTAAATACGTGGCGCCTTTGACTAAAATGCCTTGTTTCGCCGCGACGCCGATACCTGAAAAGTAAGTGAGTGGGACGGATATAATCAACGCGCAAGGGCAGGAGATAACCAAAAACGTTAACGCGGTTTTCAGCCAACGCGTAAAGTGTATAAATTGCAAAGTGTGGGCTACGATTAGCCCTTCAAGAAGCGGCGCAAATACTGCAATGGCAAGTGCCGCAAGACAAACAATAGGCGTATAGATTTTAGCAAACTTTGTGATAAATTTTTCAGGTTTTGCCTTTTTCGAAGCGGCGTTTTCCACCATATCCAAAATGCGGCTAACTGCGCTGTCATTATATACCCGTGTAGCTTGCATTTTTATTACAGCGCCCGCGTTGATGCAGCCAGAGAGCAACTTTTCGCCGATAGGCACTTGTTTATATTCGGGTTCCCCCGTCAACGCCTTGGTATCCAGCGTTGCGTTGCCGGAAAGCAAAATACCGTCCACAGGAATTTTTTCACCTGTTTTTACAAGCAACAAATCCCCCACCGCAATTTCTTCGGGTTTGACTTGGCGCTGTTCATTTATGTTTGACGACGTAAGCACGGTAGCAAATTCACTTTTCAAATCCATCAATTCCGCAACGGAATTTCTTGACGATTGCACGGCGATGGATTGTAAAATTTCGCCCATTTGATAGAGCAGCATCACCGCCACACCTTCGCTAATTTCACCGATACAAAGCGCGCCGATAGATGCAACCGTCATCAAAAAGTTCTCGTCGAAAACTTTGCCTTTACTTATATTTTTTACAGTCGCTTTCAAAACG
>JAZQWZ010000098.1:0-4512 GCA_045632625.1 Candidatus Scatosoma sp.
TAAATAAGCCGAGAAGCGCATATGCTTTACGGATTTGTACCGCTCCGCTGAGCGCTACGAATAAGCTGCCAGACTTCCCTTCGGAAAGGCATTTCTTGATTTCCTTGAAATAGCCGAACAGGTTGGAAAGCGCAAGCGCTGTGTTGAAATCGTCGCTCATGCAAGCGTTAAAATCATCCTCGATTTTTTGTGCGAACTCCGCCGCTCTTGCCGCGTCGCCTCCTTCAATCGTAAGCTCCATACCCTTGCACTTAAACATAACCTCTTCCACAACCGCAAGCAGCGTGTAGAAATCGTACAAATGCTTTTCCGCTTCGGGGAACAAATCGTCGGTGATATTGATATCGTTGCGGTAGTTCGTTTGCAAAAGCGCGAATTTCACCGCTTCGTCCGAATATTTTTCAAGCAATTCGGCCAAAAGCAAGGAGTTGCCGAGCGATTTACTCATTTTTTGGCCGTTTACTTTGATAAGGCCGTTGTGCGTCCAGTATTTTACGAACTGCTTGCCCGTCAAAGCTTCCGTTTGCGCGATTTCGTTTTCGTGGTGCGGGAAAATCAAATCCCTGCCGCCGCCGTGAATATCAATTTGGTCGCCAAACGCCGCGCGGTTCATCGCCGAGCATTCGATATGCCAGCCCGGTCTGCCCTTACCCCAAGGCGAATCCCAGCAAATTTCCCCTTCCTTGGCACTCTTCCAAAGCGCGAAATCGTAGGCATTTTTCTTGTCGTCGTCGTTATCCACACGTACGCCGTCGAGTGCGTCTTCTACGTTACGGTTGGAAAGTTGACCATACGCAGGGAAGCTGGCAACGTCAAAATATACGTCACCT
Organism: Candidatus Scatosoma sp.; assembly: GCA_045632625.1. GTDB lineage: Bacteria > Bacillota > Clostridia > Christensenellales > Borkfalkiaceae > Scatosoma. The sequence goes on from JAZQWZ010000098.1 coordinate 831, forward strand.
TTTTCCGTGGCATAAGCGTGTCCTTTGTTTATGAGCGTTTGTACAAAATCGATAATGTTGTCGATATTTTGCGTGGCTTTCAGCCAAACGTCGGGATCATCCACCTGAAATTTGTCCATGACTTGATTGATATTTTCAATCATTTTCGCCGCGTATTCGTCCGCAGGAATGCCCGTTTCGTGCGATTTGGCGATAATTTTATCGTCGACGTCCGTGTAGTTTCTTGCGTACGTTACGTTGTAGCCCTGTTTCTTTAAAAATTTACGCATAATATCGTAAATGAGCGCTTGATAGCCGTGGCCGATATGCGCTTCGCCCGATACCGTGATACCGCACGCATACATTTTTACGTCGTTGCCGTGTAAGGGCACAAATTCTTCTTTTCTTTTGGTGTAGGAATTGTAAACTTTCATTTTTCTTGTTCCTTTCTATTTTTCGTTATTTGCATACATAGTATGCTCATTTATCTATATTTTTTTATTGATTGCATACCTGGTATGACCGTTTTTATTTTTTGCTTGCTTTTTCCGCCTCGACGGCAAGCTGTTTTGCCAGCTCTTCTTTCGCCGCTTGTTGTTCGGCGTTAAGTTCCGCGTTGAGCGCGGCTACCGCGATAATACCATCATGGCTGGTGGGTTCTTGGTCGGGAACGCGAATACGAACAATTCTTCCCGGTACGCCAACCACCGTTGCGTACGGCGGCACTTCTTTTAAAACTACTGCGCCCGCACCGATTTTTGCGCCTTTGCCGACGGTGAAACCGCCAAGTACCTTTGCACCCGCTGACAGCGTTACGTTTTCCATAATGGTGGGATGGCGTTTGCCTTGCTCTTTGCCTGTACCGCCCAGCGTGACGCCTTGATAGATCACCGTGCCTTTATGCACTTCCGCCGTTTCGCCGATGACCACCCCCGAGCCGTGGTCAATAAATACGCCACCTTCTATTTTTGCCGCAGGATGAATTTCAATGCCCGTTAAAAACCGCGCAAACTGACTAATCATACGCGCCAACAGTTTCAACTTAATTTTATAGAAAAAATGCGCAACGCGGTGCCACGACAAGGCGTGCACGCCCGAATAGGTAAGAAAAACCTCTAACCCATAGCGCGCCGCAGGGTCGTTGCGTTTCGCCGCTTTGATATCTTCTCGTAAATTTTTAAACCACATAGTAGTGCTCCTAAACAAGTTTGCGCGGCTACACTTTATAAAAAATAAGCGCCCTTACATTATACGCAAGTATAACGTAAAGGCGTGTCACCGCTGTTCCACTTTACTTCAAAAAGCTTCCGCTTTTCCTCTTTCGCCGCTTTCGGGGGCGCGCCGCGGGGATTAACCCGTCCTCAAACGCAAAAACGCACTTTCGTTCACCGGTTGCCTTGTTCCGCTTTCAGCCGAGGCGAAACTCTCTGTATGGGCAAGACGCATGCAAAACTACTCTTTTTTTGCTCGGTATTTAATTTTATCTTATTATAGCACGCTTTTTGGGAAAAAGCAACTGTTTGTTAAATATTTTTCAAGAATAAATAGTTGATTTTATATTCGCTTAAAGCCGTGCTTATCATTTCCGCGTTGAACACTTTTCTGATAAGCAGGTACGCAATTACGACGTCTTTTTCGATAGAATAATCAAAATCGAAATTAAAAGCGTTAAGCATTTTTTGCGTATCGTCCGCCGTGAAATGCCCCAAAAGCGCTAAGGAAAAAATTAAATTTTTAGAAGGAAAAAATTTACCTTTTCGGATATTGTCCCACAAGTTATTATCAATATTTAAACCGTCGATAACTTCTTTATCCATTTGATAAAGTTTCAAAAGCGCGGTAAACGTTTGATGGGCTATTTTATATTGTTCATGCTTGCGCAAACGCTTGAAAAAACCTACGGTATTAAAGGAAAACGAAATGGTTTTGTCCACCATTTTTGCTTTTAATTGTGTTAATAAATCCGCCGCGTTGGCTTGCAGCGCCAAACGCATGGTGTTTGCCGGCAGCGTATACGCGCGCATTTTACCATTTTGCATTTCCGAACGTTGCATCAACGGCATTTTATAGCCTTTTAATACACAAATCTTATCGTAACCTTCGTAATATTCACAAAAAAATTCGTCTAAATCCGCAATAAAATCGTACATTCTTTTCCTTCTTTTTTTGCCTTTTTTTAGTATCGATATGAGTATTATAGCATTTTTATCAAAAAAACGCAAGCATTGTCAAGCGGCTTATATTACCCACTTTATAAAAGAAATGTGAAAATTTTGTGTTATTTTTTTTCATTTTTTATATATTTTGTAAAATTTCTAAAAAAAGTTAACATTTTTGCGTTCATTTGCTTGCTTTTTTGTGATTTTTGTGATAAATTGATTAAAATCAACAAAAGGAGTGACGCGCATGAAAAAAGCACGAATTGTAGAAATCGCAGAACTTATCGACAAACGCGGCAAACTTTCTTTGGCGCAGCTTGGCGAACACTTCCCTAACGTATCTCAAATGACGTTACGGAGAGACTTGTTGACGTTGGAAGAAGACGGTAAAATTATCCGTGTTCGCGGCGGCGCTATGTCCGTGAAAGACGTACAAAAAACTTCCGGTGAACCTTACGTGAAAAAGACGGCTATCCACACTGACGAAAAAATCGTTATCGCTGAAAAGGCGGCCGGATTAATTGACGAAGGCTCGTCCATTTTCTTGGATGCCGGCTCTACCGCTTTGTACGTAGCAAAAGAAATGCCCGATATTTCTTGTAACGTATTTACAAACGGACTTGCCGTTGCTACCGAACTTGCTAAAAAGAAAAATGTGATGGTTAATTTGCTTGGCGGACCGCTTATTAAAGACAATTTATCCACCGCGTCGTCCTTTTCATCGATGTATTTCGCGGATATGAATTTTGAACTTGCTATTATTGCAGCCGCGGCGTTTACCCCTGAAAATGGATTTTGTTGCGGTACGCAGTTAGAGGCAGATTTACTGAAAATTATTTGTAAAAAAGCGAAATTTACATATATGATGCTCGATAGCTCAAAAATCGGCAAAATTAAACCATATACCTTCGCCCATATGGATGATATCAACGTTATTATTACGGACAGCGATTTTCCTGCGGATTTGAAAGAACAATTTGAAACAATGAATATCGTCGTTATGTAAACATTGAAAATCATATACTACACCCCCGACCGACGGTCGGGGGTGTATTTGCTTTTTTACTCGTCCTTGCTTATAACGAAAGCAAAAATCTCGGTGCGTCGACGCCGTGCGTAATAGAATCGCCTAACAATTTAATTGTTTTTATATTTTTCGCTTTTATATCCGCGCCTGTCATTTTCAATCTACAAGACTCTATCACTTCGTTCCAGAGTGACAATTTGTTTATTCTTCCAGTCCCCACTTGTCATTCTTCCACGACACCTGTCATTCTGGAATGAAGTGCAGCGAAATGATAGAATCTCGCCCATTCTTCCACGACACCTGTCATTCTGGAATGAAGCGTAAGCGGAAAGATGCAATCTCTCTTATCCCCACTCAAAAACAAAAAACGCAAAAGAAAAAACCTTGTTCGGACAGAACAAGGTTTTGTTTGAAAAGCGGCAATTACCTATCCTCCCAACGGTTAACCGTAAGTACTTTCGGCGTAAAAGAGCTTAACTTCTGTGTTCGGAATGGGAACAGGTGGATCCTCTTTGCC
>JAZQWZ010000099.1:0-4840 GCA_045632625.1 Candidatus Scatosoma sp.
TTTGTGCTCGTTGTGGGGACAAACTGCAAACTGGCGGAAATGGCGGTGTTGGAACGGGCCCCGTAGAAGCGTACAACGGCGGTGCCGTTACGGTAAGCTTCTACCACACGATGGGTGCTAACTTGAAAGCGGTTTTGGATAGGCATATCCCCAAATTCAACGCAATGTATCCCAACATCACGATTGAACACCAAATGGTAGGCGACTATCCCGCACTCCGTGACCAAATCGCAATCGAGCTTACGGCAGGTTACTCCCCCAGCTTGGCATACTGCTATCCCGACCACGTTGCGCTTTACAACAAAGCACAAGCGGTTATGCCTATGGACGAGTACATCGCGCATCCAACGATGGGCTTAACGCAAGCGCAAATGGACGATTTTATTCCGCAGTTTTACAATGAGGGCAAAATGTTTGGCGACGGCAAAATGTATATGTTGCCTATGACAAAGACGACGGAAGTTTTGTATTATAATAAGACGTTCTTTGAACAACATAACTTGACGGTACCCACCACTTGGGATGAAATGAAAGCGCTTTGCGCAAAGATCAAAACGATCGATCCCAACTGTATTCCTTTGGGTTATGACTCCGAAGCAAACTGGTTCATCACGATGACCGAACAGCTGAAATCGGGCTACACGACGCTTGACGGCGACAAATTCGTATTCGATACGGACGCTAACTACGCATTCGTAGAAGAATTTAGAAACTGGTACAAAGCTGGCTACGTAACGACGGAAGAAATTTACGGCAATTACACGTCTAACTTATTCAAAGAATTAGGCACGAAAGAAGACGGTACGCCTAAGCAAAGATGCTATATGTGTATCGGTTCGTCCGCAGGTGCATCCTATCAATGCCCCGACGAAATCACCAACCCTGACGGTACGTCGTCTTATCCTTTCGAAGTTGGTATCACGATGATCCCTCAAGCTGATCAAAACAACCAGAAAGTTATCCAACAAGGTCCTTCGCTTTGCATGTTCAAGAAATCCGATTCGCAAGAAATGGCAGCAGCTTGGTTGTTCGCTAAATTCTTGACGACGACGGTTGAATTCCAAGCAGAACTCTCTATGGTCACCAGCTATATGCCTGTTATCAACTCCGTGCAAAACCACCCTGTATACAAAGCATTCCTGGACGCAGGCGACGGCAATGAACATTTGCAAGCATTGTCCGTTAAGCAAGCGCTTGCGCAAAAAGATTTCTACTACGTTTCCCCTGCATTCAACGGTTCGTCCGCAGCACGTGACGCAGTAGGCGCACTTTTGCAAGCATGCTTCGTAAATGATCCTGCAGCAGGTCAATCGGTTGCTGATTTCATCAAAGCAGAATTCAAGAAATCCATCGACATGCTTAAATTCGACTACGGCTATTAAATATCAAACCACGCTATCCACTTCGTAATCGGGGTGGATAGTTCTTTTGAAAAAATATACGCGCGTGGGGCGATAATAACTTGACAGGGGAATAAAAAAAGTATATAATGTAACGTGCGGTAAAACGGCGTAGCCGTTCGCAAATATCAACGAATAACAATGAAAAATATAAGCAAAGGAGAACGATACGTATGCTTACATCAATTTGCGGTATCAACTGGGGCGACGAAGGCAAGGGGAGAATGGTAGACTTATTGTCGGAAAAATTCGACGTGGTTTGCCGTTATCAAGGCGGTAACAATGCAGGACACACCGTTATCAACGAACGCGGTAAATTTATTTTAAACTTGCTCCCTTCGGGGATTTTGCGCGAAGACGTTGTCAACGTAATGGGCCCTGGTATGGTTATTGACATTAAGCATCTTTGCGGTGAAATCGCGAAGCTGAGAGAAGGCGGTATCCGTATCACTCCCGAAAATTTAAAAATTTCCGACAGAGCCGTTATCACGATGCCGTATAACGTATTGCAAGATTGCTTGGAAGAAGACCGTTTGGCAGGTAAAAAATTTGGTTCTACGCGCCGCGGTATCGCACCCGTTTATGCGGATAAATATTTCAAAAAGGCGTTCCGTATGGGCGAGCTTTTGAACACGGAAAAATTGTATGCGCGTGTTGCGGATATCGTGGAATGGAAAAACTTGACCGTTGTGGGCGGTTACCACGCGGAAGAAGTGAAAACGGACGATATTATCGCATACTTTGAAGAATTCGGTAAACAACTTGCGCCGTTTATTTGCGACGTTGGTTTGTATTTAACCCAAGCGCATGCGGAAGGTAAAGATATTATGTTTGAAGCGCAGCTTGGCGCAATGCGCGATATCGATTTCGGTATTCATCCCTACACGTCGTCGTCTTCGACGATTGCGGCGTACGCACCCATCGGTGCAGGTGTTCCGCAGTTACAGCTGGACAACTCGATCGGTATCATGAAAGCGTATTCCACGTGCGTTGGCGAAGGTCCTTTCACGGCGGAATATTTCGGTGAAAAGGCGAAATTCTTGCGTGATTTGGGCGGCGAATACGGCGCGGCTACAGGTAGACCTCGCAGAGTAGGTCCGTTCGACGTAGTGGCATCCCGCTATGGTATCCGTTGCCAAGGCGCGAAAGAAATTGCGCTTACCAAAATGGATATTTTGTCGGGTTATGAAGAAATTGAAGTGTGCGTTGCATACGAACTCAACGGTAAAATCATCCACGAATTCCCGTTTATCGACGTGCTTGACGATTGCAAGCCTGTATTTGAAACGGTAAAGGGCTGGAATTGCGACATTTCCGCTTGCCGTAAAAAGGAAGATTTGCCTAAGGAAGCGCTCGATTATATCCGTTACATTGAAAAATCGTGCGATTGCCGCGTGAAATACGTTTCCGTTGGTGCGGAACGCGACGCGTATATCGAAATGTTCTAAGGCGTAAAATTTATCGAAAACAAGGAGAATACTATATGAGTATTCGTGTCGGTATCTATGGCTACGGCAATCTTGGCCGCGGCGTAGAGCTTGCCATCAAAAACAATCCCGATATGGTCGCGGTAGGCGTGTTTACCCGCCGTGATCCTAAAGCCGTGCAAACGCTGACGGGTGTTCCTGTATACACGTGTGACGACGCGCTCTCGATGCAAGATGCAATCGACGTGATGATTTTGTGCGGCGGTAGCTCCACCGATTTGCCCAAACAAACCCCTTATTTGGCGCAATATTTTAACGTGGTGGATAGCTTTGATACACACGCGAAAATCCCCGAACATTTTAAAGCGGTAGACGAGCAATCGAAAAAATCAGGCAAGATTTCCGTGATTTCCGTGGGCTGGGATCCTGGAATGTTCTCGCTCGCACGGTTGTATTCTTCCGCCATTTTACCTGGCGGACACGAATATACGTTTTGGGGTAGGGGCGTAAGTCAGGGGCATTCGGACGCCATTCGCCGTATTGATGGCGTAGCGGATGCGAAGCAATATACCGTACCCGTAGCCGAAGCTGTGCAAGCGGTGCGCGCAGGCGAAAATCCCAAGCTTACTACGCGTGAAAAACATAAACGCGAATGTTTCGTGGTGGCAAAAGACGGCGCGGACAAGGCGAAAATTGAACAAGAAATTGTTTCTATGCCAAACTATTTTGCCGATTACGATACGACGGTCACCTTTATTTCACAAGAAGAATTGAATGAAAAACACGGCGGACTTCCGCACGGCGGCGTAGTAATTAGAAGCGGCGCAACGGGTGTAAACGGCGAACATAAACACGTGATTGAATATTCGTTGAAGTTGGATTCTAACGCGGAATTTACCGCGTCTGTGTTGGTAGCGTATGCAAGGGCGGCGTACCGTTTAAATAAAGAAAGTATTTGCGGTTGCAAAACGGCGCTGGATATTGCGCCTAAGTATTTATCGGCACAATCGTTTGAAGAACTTATCTCTACATTGTTGTAACGAAAAAATGAAAAATAAAAAGGGCAGGTATGCGATCATTTGCATACCTGCCCATCTTTTTTGTATTAGTGTTTAGTTGTTCTTTTCCGTTAAACAGCTTTTGCAAAACGTATATAATTCTTCTGCGGCAAAGCGCAGCTTTGCCACGGGCGTACCGTCTTTTGGGATACAATAGAACTGTGTTTTTCTATCGCCGATACTTACCACGTCGCCAAGCTCATACCAGTTGAAATCGGCGTTTATACTATACGAATATAAGGTGGGTTGGCGGTGGTAAATTTGGCTGTTATCGCCGCTTGTTAAGGTGAAACCGTCTTTGTTATGCGAAAGTATGCCATCGCCGATGCGGTAAATACATTTATTTCCGTGCATTACAAGTACTTCTACGGGGAGTGTTTGGCTATATTGCGTTTTTTGGACTTCTTCACGTACACAAGCACGTTGCCATGCAAACCAGTCGGGAATATGTGAAAATTGTGTTTCGCCTGATTGCGCGTGCATAGTGCCGTATTCGTCCATTTGATATATTTTTCCGCAGGCTTTGCAAGTCAAAGTGGTGCCTTCGCCAAGCATTTGCGCCTCGGCGAGGCAGGCAGGGCATTTATACAAAACGCGGTGCAGGCCTTCCGCACGATTTTCGTCGTCAACACGTACCTGCCCCATACGTTGCGACTTAAAATTATCGAAAGAAAACGTCTTTTCTATTTCCGCGTTCAGCTCGTTTACGCTCTTTTGTGCAAGCTCATCGCGTGTGAATAAGCATTGCATTTTGGCGGAAACGGGTACTTTACGTTTGCGTAGATTGTTGTATAAGGGTTGCCGTAAAAAGCCACCGTTCGTGATGATAGAAAGCACGGGTACGTTTAACTTTTTCAAAAATGCGCCCAAGCCTGTGGGCAAAGTAGTGGCAGTACCGTCGAACGAATACCCCGCCTCAGGGAAAAGCAATACGTTGGTTTTCATTTCGTGAAGC
>JAZQWZ010000100.1:0-9223 GCA_045632625.1 Candidatus Scatosoma sp.
GGCATAGCGCCGCCGCGCAATAAAGCATAAAACTCCTTTACGCCCAAATGCTCGCCGTCCATCCCTTCGTAATTGACGTTGTTCATCGTGTAGCCCAAACGTACAAACGTAACGCCGTGTTCTTGATAATAGCTTTCAGGCATATCGCAGCCCGTATCCGTTATAATGTCAAATTTGCGTTTTTTCATCCTTTTCTCCTGTATATTGCCTACTTTTTTTATTTCAAAACAAAAAATTTTTTAATGCGTTCCGCGTCAAACGTAATGCCTACGGTGTACGTACCGTTTTTACAAGTAATTTGCATTTTCGGCAAACCGATCAAATCGAAATATTCGTTAAATTTATTTGCAAAATCGTTCAATACTAGCGTTTTGCACGCATCGCTCATCACCGATTTATCCGCTTGTATTACGCTATGTAACCGCGCATATTCCTGCGTTTGTTTTAGCACTTTTCTTTCGCCCCCTTTCACACGTTGCGCTTAATCGCCCTGCGAATACCGCCAATAAATCCGCTGTATTTGCGCGTCACATCATACGTTTTTCTTTTGTCGAAAAGCAGGTTATTTCCCAGTACCTTGAACGGCGCGTATACCCTGGAAAATCCGCCTACCGCTACTTCGTATTCCTCAGGAACAACGGCTAAAATTTCCGTTTTCAATAAGCTTTCTATTTCCGCAGGCGAAATAATTTGTTTGCTGACAAGCAAATCCCCGCGCACTTTGTTTACCACCAGCCGCACGCTATCCAAACGATAGCTTTTGAGCAAGGTAATCACCTTATCCGCATCGCGCAGCGCCGATACCTGCGGCGTAGTTACGACAATCGCTTCTTCCGCCGCCGCAACCGCCCTATGAAAGCCTTCGTCTATGCCGGCGGGGCAATCGATTAAAATAAAATCAAATTGTGGCGCAAGCGCTTCTACCACCAGCTTTAACGCTTGGGGCGATACGTACCGTTCGGGCGCGGAATGACAACTGCTCAGTACGTATAAATTCCCAAAATTCGGATGCTTGACAAGCGCCTGCTTCGCCCTGCACCTGCCTTCAATAACGTCCACCACGTCGTAGGTAATCAAGTTTTCCACGCCCGTTACTACGTCTACGTTATTCAGCCCAAAATCGGCATCGATTAGCACCACCCGTTGTCCGCGTTTGGACAGTTGCGCCGCCAGCTGCGCCGCTACCGTCGTTTTTCCTACGCCGCCTTTTCCCGACGTTACGACAATTTTTCTTGCCATACAACATTCTCCTAACGCGCGTTTGTTTCGCGCATGGAGCAGTATAACAAAAATTAGGCGCGTTATTTTGTCCGCTTTTGTCGCTTTACCGCTGATTTTATAAAAAACCGCCCTTCACGGTAATTACCTTGCCGTTTTTGCTAGGCTATTATACTTTATTTTTGCCCAACTGCCAACCGTTTTAACCGTGCTTTCTCTCTATCTTATTTTTCCTGCACTCTACCCACAATAGAAGGTCTTCTCTACGCACAGTAGAGTACCCCTTGACAAACGCAAAAAGGTGTGTTATACTGTTATCATCTAGCAAAAGGAGGCAACCACTATGAAACCGATTAAATACGTGTTTTTAGCTTTATTCAGCGCATTTATTTGCCTGTTTGCAAGCAGTTGTAGTATACGCTCGACAAATCCCACCAAATACACGTGGTATTTACAATCGTACACACTCCCTGCTACAAGGTTGGCGGACGGCGCAAACATTTCACGCACGTTTGAAGTTGGCTGCGGCTCGGTGTTCAACCCCCTTTCCGCTACGTATACGAAAAAGGCGGAAATCACCTTGACAGATAATGAAATTACACTCAAACGCTATACGGGGGAAACCTTGCAGGGTACGTATGAAACGACAAAACCCAAATTACAATCCAAAATGTTCACCGCCACGTTTGATAACGGTTACATAGCACATATGATTGTTGCCGCAGGTTATAAAGTATATCCTACTTTACACGTGGATATTTTAGATGAAAACGGCACAATGGAAACGTATTTATTCACCTCTAACCACCAAGGGCAATATTCCAAAGAAGAAATAGACAAATCCACGCAAAATATTGCTTTGGCGGTAAAAGACGCGGCGACAGGCAACGCAAACACGATTATTCAGCGCGGATACGTCAACGAAGACAACGGAAAATACTTCTTAACCACTGCAAACGGCGAACAGTACGATTTATCGCTCGCAACAAAAGGACTGTACCCGATTTTTATCAATCAGGACAATACTTTATCCGAGCTTACCGCTTTACAGGAAGGCATTTGCTATTATGTAACCGAGCCTATGCAGTCGCAATACTACGCCATCGCCATTTACTACTTGGACTATTTCACGTTAGATTAATCAAATAATAAAACAAAAAGGGGGCTTGGACACACGTCCAAGCCCGTTTATTTTGCTTTTTATGTACTTATCTATTGCGCTTGCAAAGCTCTGCGCAAACGTCGGAAAGTTTCACGCCGCGCGCGCTTAAAAGCACCGTCATGTGATAGAGCAAATCTGCCGCTTCATGCACGACGCCTTGCTTGTCGGGATTTTTCGCCGCAATAACAAATTCCACCGCTTCTTCGCCGACCTTTTTACCAATTCTATCCACGCCGCGCGCAAACAAAAAGCTGGTATAGCCGCCGTCTTCGGGGTCTTTTTTATACGCGTCTACAATGCGTTGCAAACGCCCAAGCATTTCACCGCCGATATCCTTATATTCGCCTAAAATTTGGTTAGGGAAACAGGTAAACGAATTTCTTTCGGGTGCGGCTTGTTTCGTTTGGCGCACTTTCAAAAGCAACGTTTGGTTGTTATCGTCCAAAAACGCTGTTTTGATTTGTTGTACGTTGCCAAGCGTTCCGCCGAATTTTACAACGTTTTCCTTGTCACGGCAGTACGCATATACATATCCCGTTTCAAACGTTTTTTCCAGCGCCTCCGCGTTCATATACACAAACGTGAGCACTTCGCCACTTTCATAATCCTGTACGATAACGGGCATCAAACCCTTTTCGTCAAATTGCAAATCCTGCACGTTTACGTTTGTTTTTTCAAGCGACATACTTCTACCTCCGCTTACTTCCTTCTTTTTTATTATACAATACTTTTTGCTTTTCGTCAATACCCGCCAAAAAAATTTTTTTCATATTTTTTTATGACAAAAACCTTTAATTAAGCACTATGTCTTTTAAGCTGTCGTATTTTTTCATTGCTGCGTCGCGCAAAGCCTGCGTATCATACCGCCCTTCAAACGCATCGTCCGACAGTTTTTTCGCCGCAAACACCACTTGCGTAGGATATTTCAAGTTCTTGATATCGCCAAGCATCTTACCCGACTGACGCGTACCAAAGAAATCGCCGCTACCGCGCATTTCCAAATCCTTTTCGGCAATTTTAAACCCGTCCGTGTACGTTTTCATCGTCAAAAGCCGTTCCTTCGCGCTCTCCGTTTCCGAGCCCATCAAAAGGAAACAATAGCTCTTTTCACTTCCCCTGCCTACGCGGCCGCGCAACTGGTGCAGCTGCGAAAGTCCAAAGCGTTCAGCGTTGTAGATAATCATAATCGTCGCATTCGGCACGTCGACACCTACTTCGATAACGGTTGTGGACACCAAACAATCGTATTCGCGGTTTTTAAACGCGCTCATCACCGCCGTTTTATCCTTGTCCTTCATTTTTCCGTGCAACAAACCAAACCGTACGGTCGGCAACCGACCTTTCAGCTCTTCAAACAATTCGTTGACGCTCATGATCGTGCCTTCTTCATCGTCCTCGATTTTCGCGCAAACGAAGTACGCTTGCTTGCCTGCCTGCGTTTCTTGCTGAACGTAGGACAGCATATCATCGTATTTAGAAACGGGGATAATGCTTGTGGCAATCTCTTGTCGAGCCTTGGGCTTGTCCGTAATCGTCGTTACGTCCAAATCTCCATAAAAAATCAAGGAAAGCGTACGAGGAATGGGCGTTGCACTCATTACCAACATATCCACACCCTGCCCTTTTTCCGCCAACGCATTACGCTGCGCCACACCGAAACGGTGTTGCTCATCGCAGACGATAAAACTCAAATTCGGGATCACCACGTCCTCTTGTAAAATGGCGTGCGTACCGCATAAAATAGCAATTTCGCCGCGCTGTAACCGCCCTTTCATTTCGCGTTTTTCCTTAGCGGTCATACTGCCCGATAAATACCCCACTTCGCATTCGGGAAAATATTTTTTGAGTACGTTATAATTTTGTTCGGCGAGCACTTCGGTAGGCGATAAATACGCCGCCGCATACCCGCTTGCTACCGCCATATAAATACCGCAAAGCGCCACCGCCGTTTTACCGCTGCCTACGTCGCCTTGCAACAATCTGTTCATATTCGTAGGTCCGTGTACGTTGTTATACACTTCGTTGACCGCCTGTTTTTGCCCGTCCGTAAATTCAAAGCCAAACCGCGCGGCAAACGCTTTCACCTGCGCCGCCGTAACCCCGTATTTACGAGTACGCACTTCTTCCTTACCGCCTTTCATAATCTTGAACGCGGAAATGAGCGTGAAATATTCTTCCAACGCAATACGTTCGGACGCCAACGCCTTAGCCTGTTCGTTGGGCGGATTGTGCACGTCGAAATACGCTTTGGGTAAAAGCGGTAAATTGTATTTTTGTATGATGGGATAAGGGATAACGCTTTCAATATCCACCTTGGTAAGCGCTTCTTTCACCGCGTCGCGCATAATTTTTTGGCTGAGTTTCCCCTTTAACGAATACACAGGCACGATGCCCTTTAAGCGCACGTTTTTATCCATCGGCTCAAAGGTAGGATTGACAAGGGAAATTTGTCCGTATTTATTTTGCACGCGCCCGTAAAACAGGTATTCCCCCGCTTTGAGTTTTTGCGCCACGTACGGCTGATTAAACCACACCGCCGTAAACGGAAATCCGTCTTGCGAACAAAACGCTTTGACGATTTTCACACGGCTGTTAAAGTTGGTGGGCGCAAGCCGAGTTACTTCACAGGCAATCAATATCATATCGTTATGGTACGCCGTTTTTAACGACGCGCGTTCCGTCAAATCCAAATAGGCGCGCGGAAAATACTTTACCAAGTCTTCCGCTTGGTAAATGCCTAATTTTTGAAATTCTTTTTCGCGTTTTTCGCCCACTTGACGAAGCGCCGACAATTTCATGGTTCGCACTCCTATTATTTTTTAGCTCCGCTTATGCAAAAACGGGAAGTTTGCTCCCTTCCCGCTTTTGTGTATATACTGTATATTTTTTTATATTGTTATTCAAGCGATAAGATGTAATAATATACCGATTGACCGCCGTTATGGAAATCCACGTCACAGTCGGGATATTTTTCCGCAACCGCCGCGCAAAGCGCCTGGGCTTCGCTTTCTTTCACGTCTTCGCCGTAGTAAAGCGTAATCATTTGATGGAAATCTTCCTTCATCTTGCCAAGCAATTTGATAACCGTTTCTTCCACCGATTGTGATTTTGCCAAAATTTTCTTATCGTCCAAACCGATGATATCGCCTTCCTTGATCGAGAAGCCGTTGAGCGACGTATTACGTACTGCGTACGTAACCTGACCTGCTTTTACGTTGTCAAGGGCGTGAATCATGTTGGTTTTATTTTCTTCCGCGCTTGCTTCGGGGTTAAATTCGAGTGCCGCCGCAAAGCCTTGCGGTACGTTCTTGGTGGGAATTACGTGGATGGTTTTATTTTCCACAAGCGCTTTCGCCTGTTCCGCCGCCAAAATAATATTTTTATTGTTGGGGAATACGAAAATGTGTTCCGCATTGATTTTTTGCGCTGCATTTGCAATATCACTTGCGCTAGGGTTCATGGTTTGACCGCCTTCAATAATGCGATCCACCATCAAATCGCGGAAAATATCGGAAAGACCGCTGCCTGTACAAATAGCAAGCATACCCATTTCTTTCTTTTCCGATTCGAGCTTCGCCTTTAATTGGCGGTTTTGCTCTAACATATTTTCAATCTTCGGTCTATCAAGCTCACCAAGCTCTAAAGCATACGTAAGCGCTTTACCCGGATTGTTGGTATGCACGTGCACCTTTACAAGGTCCAAATCCCCGATACAAATTACGCTGTCGCCAAGCGTCATCAAGCGTTCACGCAAACGGTCGATTGCCGAAAGCGTGGTGCTCTTTTTCAAGTTAATAATGAAAAATTCCGTGCAGTATGCGTATTGAATGTCGCCCAAATCCATATTGATAATGCTGGAATTGTCGCCAAATTCTTCCCCTTCTTCGCCGCCTTCCATTTCAGCGGGCGTTTCAGGAATTTCTTCACCGGAAAGTTCGGACAAGAAGCCCTTAAAAATGGTCATAAGACCAAAACCGCCGCTATCCACTACGCCTGCTTTTTTCAAAACGGGCAACAGTTCGGGCGTCAAAGCAAGCGCTCTATCCCCTTCTGCGATAACGTCCGTCAAAAATTCCTCAAAATTCTTTTTCCTGCTTGCAATTTTAGGTGCAGCTTCGCTCATCATACGGATAACCGTCAAAATTGTACCTTCCTTAGGTACGGAAACGGCACCGTAAGCTACCTTTGTACCGGCTTCCAAAGCCTTTGCAAACGTTTTGGTATCTACTTCTTTTTCGCATTTGCCCACTACCGAGCAAATACCTTTAAAAATTTGCGAAAGAATAACGCCGGAGTTCCCGCGCGCGCCTTTCAACGCACCCTTGGAAATGCTGTTACAAATTTCGCTAAATGCATTCGAGGGGCAAGCGGTAAGCTCGCGCACAGCCGATTGCATGGTCAAAGACATATTTGTACCCGTATCGCCGTCGGGAACAGGGAACACGTTGAGTGCGTCTGCTTTGGCACGGTTCATATCAAGCTGTCTTGCGCCGACGAGTATCATCTTACGGAATTCTGTACTGTTTATCGTTTTATGCATTAGAAAAATGCTCCTTATTTTCAAAATTGTAAAAACTTGCCCAACGCGTTAAATCCAAAACGACTTATATTTATATATTGTCGTACGCGTAGGCGTGCGTATGCAACGCAAAAGAGCGCTACCTAAAAATAGCGCTTAGAAAAATCAAAGTTTTACGCCGATTACGTTTACGTTTACGGTATCCACAATCATACCCGTAAACCCTTCCACCTTATATTTGATGGCTTCTTTCAGAGAATCAGCCACGGCGCTGATAGATACGCCGTATTTAATAACCACGTACACGTCGATATAAATGCGATTGCCCGACGTAGTTACTTTTATACCCTTACCGCCTGCATCTTTACGCATAAGCAGCGTCAAATTATCGGTAAAACGTCGCGACACCATTTCCACAATCCCGTAGGATTCCAAAGCGGTGTGCGAAGCAACCTTGGCAATAGCCAAGTCGGATATAGAAATTTTACCGTAGGCGTTATTCGTATTAACTGACATAAATACCTCTTTTTTAAACGGTTAGCAACAAGGCGCAATACGCCCAACCAACCATTTACCTTTTCATTTTACACTATTTACAATCATTTTGCAAGTACTTTTCTAAAAAAAACCGAATATTTTTTATTTTTTGTCTTTTTTGGGGGCATTTTTGATTGATTTTTCTTATTAAAAATGCTATATTATTAGTGCTTATTTTGCAAAGCAACTTTTTTGCCGTGCAAATAGCACCGTTTTTATACCATTAACTACGGAAAAATTATCCATTTCGGAGGTGTTCATATGTCTAGAGTATGCAATATTTGCGGTAAAGGTCAAGCGTCGGGCAACAACGTAAGCCACTCCAACCGTAAAACGAGAAGAACGTTCAAGGTAAACGTTCAAAAAATTTCTTACGTAGCAGACGGTAAAGAAACCAACGGTTACGTTTGCGCAAGATGCATCAGAACGCTTAAAAAAGCTGACTAATCATCTTTATTAGGCGAACATAATTCGCCTTTTTTATCGTACACAATACCCCCCGACACGTTATCCGTGTCGGGGGGATTTTCATTGCTTGTTTTATTAAATTTTTCGTTTAATCAACTCTTTTACAATCAGCTGTATCATAATAAAGGATACGCCTGCCGTCAATATCCAAGTGATGGGATAGCACACGTACACCATTTCCAAAATAGGTTTTAAAGGGAACAAAGTAAGCGTCCATACCACGCGGAGCAAGCACGAACCTATAAGCGCAATCATCGTAGACGTAAGCGACCTGCCAAGCCCGCGCAGTACCCCCGAGCAGTTGTCCATAATACCACACAAGAAATACGGCAAACCAACCCAAAGCAAACGCTTTGTCGCAGCATCGTAGGCAAGATGTTCCAAACTCCCCGCCTCTCCTTGCACTACGCCGTACAAAGACAACAGCGGAGTTCTGCACAGCATGAAAACCGCACCCATCACAATGCCGATTATGCTGCTTATTAAAAAGCAGTTGTACATAATCGGTTTTACACGCTCGGGTTTTTTTGCGCCCATATTTTGCCCCGTGAACGTAATAGCACCTTGCGTAACGGCATTCATAGACGTATAAATAAACGCGTCAATATTCCCTGCTGCCGCATTACCATTGACAATGGGTTGATAATCCGTCCCTGCCGGTACTATATTATTATTTACCGTTACAATGGACGATTGAATAAGCATATTAGAAAGAGAAAACAATGCGCCTTGAATACCCGCAGGCAAGCCCACGCGCACAATCTCTTTAAACGCGCGTCCGTCCATCTTCAAATTTTTAAACGAAAATTTGGTATAATCGTTTTCTTTGCGTAATTTGATAAGCAACGCCACGCAGGAAACTACGTTAGAAATTACCGTTGCGAGCGCTACCCCTTCCACAGACATACCAAACGCAAGCACGAAAAATAAATTAAAAATCACGTTGACAATCCCTGCGCTCGACAACACGATCAAGGGATATTTCGCATCCCCTTTTGCACGGAAAATAGCGCTTAAATAGTTAGTCAGCGCCACAAACGGCAAGCCTGCACAATAGATATAGGCATAACGCACGGCAAGCGCCAATAAGCTGCCGCGGTTACCCATTACCGTCAAAACCGAACGCGTAACGGCAATACCGATCACCGCACCGATTACCCCAAACAGCACCGCCAACAAAAGCGAAGTGTGTACCGCTTGTTGCACACTGTCTTTATCAACGGCACCGATACCGCGCGCCACCACGACGTTTGCACCGATAGAAAAACCGATAAACACGTTTAAAATCAAGCTTAAAAACGGTCCCGTCGTCCCGATTG
>JAZQWZ010000101.1:0-2192 GCA_045632625.1 Candidatus Scatosoma sp.
AGCAGGGAATAGATGTAAGGATGAGTGCTTGCCCGAAGAAACCAACCGTCGTATCGTCGATATTATTTCCGACGTGAACTTGGCATATTCCGAACATGCGCGCCGTTATTTGGCGGATTGCGGTTTGCCCAAGGAAAGAACATACGTGACAGGTTCGCCTATGGCGGAAGTTTTACATAACAACTTAGAGGGAATTGAAGCAAGTGACGTGCTTATCCGTCTTGGGTTACAGCCGAAAAAGTATATCTTGCTTTCCGCGCATAGAGAAGAAAACATCGACACGGAAAAGAACTTTGTTTCCTTGTTTACGGCAATCAACAAGCTTGCTGAAAAATACGATATGCCCATCTTGTATAGCTGCCACCCGAGAAGCAAAAAGCGTTTGGAAGCAAGCGGATTTGCGCTTGATAAACGTGTAATTCAAAACCAACCTTTGGGCTTCCACGATTACAATAATTTGCAAATGAATGCTTTTGCGGTGGTGTCCGACAGCGGTACGTTACCCGAAGAAAGCTCCTTCTTTACAAGTATCGGCAAACCCTTCCCTGCGGTGTGTATCCGCACGAGTACGGAACGCCCCGAAGCGCTCGACAAAGCGTGCTTTGTTTTGGCGGGGATCGACGAGAAGAATCTTTTGCAAGCAGTGGAAACGGCTGTGGAATTGACAAAGGATGAAAACCACGGCATTCCCGTACCTGATTACGTGGAAGAAAACGTTTCGACGAAGGTTGTAAAGATTATTCAATCCTATACGGGCGTAGTGGATAAAATGGTTTGGAGAAAGTATTAAAAATACAATTAGATGGGGGCAGGTATGCAACAAGCGGTTGAAAAAGTATTTTTTGCATTGATTCGTTTTGAAATAAACGGCGACGAACTTTGCGATGAAATAAAAAACTTAATAACACCTGATATATTGCCTGCTTTGTTTAAGCTTTCCAAACGGCACGATTTGGCGCATCTCGTTGGTGATGCCTTGGATAAAAATGGTTTATTGCCCGATGGAACGGAAGCGAAAAAGCGTTTTTTGCAAGAGCGTAATATGGCGGTATATCGCTATGAGCAAATTCAATATGAGTATGAACAAATTTGTGAGGTATTAGAGAAGGCCAAAATCCCGTTTATTCCCTTGAAAGGGAGTGTTATTCGTCAATATTATCCAGAACCGTGGATGCGCACAAGCTGTGATATTGATATTTTGGTCAAGGAAAATATTCTTGAGGAAACAGCATGATTGTTGTGTGAACAATTAGGTTATGAGGCTGAAAAGCAAAGAACGGTCAATGAATTGTCTATATTTGCTCCTAGCGGTGTACATTTAGAGCTGCATTACGATTTAACGGAGGGGGACAAATACGGGAAAGATATATTATCGAATATTTGGAATTATGCAATGTTGAAGGAAGGGTGTTCGTCATGGTATTTGTTGAGTGATCCTGCTTTCTATTTTTATCATATTGCTCATATGGTAAAGCACTTTGAACATGGTGGTTGCGGGATTCGCCCGTTTTTGGATTTATGGTTATTAAAAAATAAAGTTTCCTATAATCAAGTAGAAAAGGATGGATTGTTGCAACAGGGGGGATTTTTACAATTTGCCAAAGCAAGCGAAGATATGGCCTCAATATGGTTTGGGGAAAAAGATAGGGATGAATTAAGTGAACGTTTGCAGTCGTATATATTGACAGGCGGAGTCTATGGTACGTTACAAAATCGTGTCAGTATGCAACAATCAAAAAAGGGTGGGAAGATAAAATATCTTCTTTCTAGAATTTTTATATCCAACAAAGAGTTAAAGATAAAATATCCTCAAGTTGAAAAGCGTCCTTGGTTAGCTCCTTTTTATCACATAAAAAGATGGATAAAACCCTTAACGCAAAAGCAGAGTAGAAACGCATCGTTGACGGAGCTTTCGGAAATATCTTCGGTTGAAGAAAACACTAGGGAAGAAAATGCTCGTTTGCTAAAAGACTTGGGATTGTAAAATATCCGCTCTAAAACCGCTAATGAAAAGTGGTACAGTGGTGGGGTAATAACGAAAAATTGCATGGAAAAAGCGCGGAAGGGCCGATAAAATAAGGCGTTCCGCGCTTTTTTTTGCAAAAAAATGGGTTCCTGTTAATCCGTGTGTCGTCAGTTCGAGCCTGACAGGGGCAGCCAAAAAAAGACCAACCTTGCGTTGGTCTTTTTTG
>JAZQWZ010000102.1:0-1749 GCA_045632625.1 Candidatus Scatosoma sp.
ATACAATGCGCGTGCCGTCCCCATACACACGGCAAATGCGCACGGTCCAGCCAAATCCCCCACCGTTTTCGATACATTCAAGCCAGACTCAGCAAACGTAGACGCCCACTGCGCAATCGCCTGCTCCGACGCCCCTGCGCACACCATAATCACCAAAATAAGCCAAAACGCCTTTTCTTTTAACAATCCGCCAAGCGGCATTTGCTCGCCGTCTTTTACGATAGGATAAATCGGCACGCAAGAAAAATACAAAACGTTGACAAGCGGAATCATCGCCCAAACGCACGCCATAATCCGCCAGTTCCCTATCCCAAACACAACGAAAAACAACGTGGAAAACAACACAACACCTACTTGTCCCCAACAATAAAAGGAATGCAATAAACTCATCGAACCTTCTTTATTTTCCGTAGGGCAAGCTTCCATAATCGGGGAAATAAGCACTTCGATCAATCCGCCGCCGATGGCGTATAGCACCACCGCAACCATCAACCCCGCATACGGCGCAATCACGGACGGCAACACCGCCATACCGATAAGCCCCGCTGCCGAGAACACATGCGCAGCAAGCACACACGGCCGATACCCGATTTTATCGACGAATTTCGTTGCCAAAAAATCCACGGTAAGCTGTACAAGAAAATTTACCGTAGTAAGCAGCGTAATCGCGCGCAACGACAGCCCGAACGAGGAAGAAAAGGTCAAAAATAAAAGCGGCGCGAAATTAATCACGATCGCTTGCGTTATATATCCCAAATAACACGCCCAAACGGTATGCCTATAATTTTGTAACGTTCTCATATGTTTTTCCTTTGCTTACTACCTATACGTTCAACGCATACATGGTGCGCCCGTTTCCGCTTTTCCCGCAAAACAAACGCACCTGCTTATCATCTGCAACCACTGCAAGTTTTACAATTCCCAGAACACTTCTTCGTCGGTTTTCCTGTCGCAGTCAGCATTTCCCCCGAATAATCACGCACACACGTTTCGCCGCAATCAGGGCATTTCACTTCATCCAAATAGCTTTTTACAAGCTCGTCAAACCGCTTATTGCATTTGGGGCATTTATACTGTAAAAACGGCATTTTTTGCTCTCCTTTTCCTGCATTCTCCCCCTTATTATACTATCCAAGCAAAAATTTAGCAAGCGTTTACTTTTACAAAACGGCTTTTCCTTGCAAAAAACTCTCAAAAAAACCATTCACATCCAATCCCACACGCTCAAAAGCGGAGATAAAGTCTTCCGCGCGCGCCATCCTATACGTGTTGTGCCTATAATACTCTTTCAAACCGTCTAAAAACGCGCGTTCTCCCACCGCCTTGCGCAAGGTGTCAAGCATCACCACCGCCTTGTCAAACGCCAAGCATTTATATTCATATTCACTCACGTACTTATCCAGCGACCGCACCATTTTCGTATCCGTCCTACCCAGCACACTGCCGTACACGTCGTAGTACGAACGATACTCTTTAAGCGCGTCCTGCACCGCCTTTTCGCGTGAAACGCCGTATTTTTCATACGCTTCAAAGAACAACAACGCCGCGTATTCCGCCACGCCTTCGTCCTGCCAAGCATTGTCGATTTGGTCGCTGCCTACACTCACGCCCCACCATTGATGCGCCGTTTCATGCACGATAGAGCGCACCTGCGCCTCGCCCGTCAAAGCGTCGGAAAGCATAGTCAAGCCAGGGTATTCCATACCGCTGTAGCAAAGCCCCGTTTGTGCCACGGCGTACCGCGCGTAC
>JAZQWZ010000103.1:0-4545 GCA_045632625.1 Candidatus Scatosoma sp.
CACCAGCACCATATCGCACATAGGGATGACGTCCTTAATCTTCTCGACGGGGGTGTCGGGATTGATAACCGCGCCGCATTTTACGCCCGTCGATTTGATAAGCTCTAACACTTCTTTCAAGTTGTCTTGGCACGCTTCGTAGTGCACCGTGATAATATCCGCGCCCGCCTTTGCAAAGCGTTCTACGTACTTTTCGGGGTGTACGATCATCAAATGACAATCAAGGGGAAGGCTTGTGATTTTACGCAAATCTTCCACCATTTTAATCCCGAACGTAATATTATTGACAAATACGCCGTCCATCACGTCGCAGTGTACTACGTCCGCGCCGTTTTCTTGCAACATACGCACTTCGTCGCCCATTTTGGAAAAATCCGCCGAAAGAATAGACGGAGCAATTTTAATCGTTTTCATTTGCACTCTCCTTATTATTTTGCTCATAAGTTGATTTTTTTTGCATTTCCCCTTGCACAATTCCGCGTTTTTCCATATAATACGGCAAAATATGATACCGCAGAATAGAAATGCAATTTACCACCAGTTCAAATACGTAGGTTAGCGTTGTAAAAATAGCCGCACCCACTAAAATATTATATACCATCGACAAAACGGTAGGGAAAAGCATAGTAAAGCGTACGATTTTTAAACTGCGAATACGGAAAATAAACGCATACGCAATCAATGCGGTAAGGCAAAGTACGTCCAACGCCTGCCCCGTTTTTAAAATGAACATATTGACGTAGAAATTGATAAGCGTCAATATCGAAAAGGTAAACGACCAAGCAATAGGCGCAACCTTATCCTTTTGCTCGTAGGCAAAAAAGGTAAGCGAACGCCCCAACCCTATACCAAGCCCTATCATACCGAAAAAGTTTACTTCAAAGAAATACGATATAATCAAAAAGACCAGACAAAGCGATTGACACGCCAAATATAACGATTTTTTCTTTACCAAATAGGACGTTACCACAAACGCCATACCGATAAAGCTAGCTATAAATGCTAAAACAGGAATATCCATAATTTTTCCTTTATTTATCCGCTCTTATTTTTGTGTTTGCTCTAAGTAATTCGCTCTAAGCTGACCGCACGCACCGCCGATATCCACGCCGATTTGTCTGCGAAGCGTAGCGGAAATACCGCCCTTTTCTAATCTGCCTAAAAAGCGGTACGCCGCTTTATCTTCCAAGGCTTGCAGGGAACGTTCTTTCACTTCGTTTAATCGAATTAAATTGACGTGGCAAGGCTTGCCTTTGAGCAATTGAATCAACGCGTCCGCATGCGCCTCGTCGGAGTTTTCGTCCTTGATAAGCGTATATTCAAAATAATATCTTCTGCCCGTTTTTTCAAAATAATAATCGCACGCTTTTAAAATTTGTTCAATGGTATACGCTTTGGCAATGGGCATCGTACGCATACGCATTTGATCGTCCGTCGCGTGCAAAGAAATGGTCAAATTGAGCGCAATCCCCTCGTCGGCAAGCTGATACATTTTCGGAACGATACCGCACGTAGAAAGCGAAATGTTACGCGCACTGATACAAATGCCGCCTTCCGCCGTTACGTTTTTTAAATACGCCACGGTATTGTCGTAATTATCTAGCGGTTCGCCGCTGCCCATCAGCACCACGTTGGTAACGGCGCGCTTTTCCGCTCCGCTTCCCACCGCATCCGCTTTATGCAGGGCATTCACCACCAAAATTTGCGATAAAATTTCCCCCGAAGTCAAGTTACGCACCAAGCCGTTGACCGTCGAAGCACAAAATTTACAGCCCATTCTGCAACCCACCTGCGTGGAAACGCACTGCGTAAAGCCGTATTTATATTTCATCAAAACGCCTTCGATTAGGTTACCGTCCGCAAGCTCAAACAGGTATTTTTCCGTACCGTCGGCAGAATAAAAGATTTCTTTAATTTTTATCGGTTGATTTTCATATTCCTGCAATAAGCTTGCCTTAAAATCCTTGGAAAGGGAAGAAATATCCAAAATGCTTTTGCCTTGCATCAGCCCTTCATACAGCTGTTTTGCACGGAATTTCTTTTCCCCCATTTGCAAAACGATAGTTTCTAACTCGGCAAAAGACAAGTCCTGTAAAATTTGTTTCACGCTTTTGCCCCCTTTATCATTTTACACACGTAAAAGCCTGCCCCGTACGCCGTATCGGGCAAGAATTGTAAACCGAATTGCTTGTTTTCATGCGGTAACGGACTGTTCATCCGTTGCAGGCTAAATTCGGGGTTATCTTTCAAAAACGCACCCACGATATCGTCGTTTTCACAAGCAAAAATTGAGCAGGTAGAATAATACAACGCACCGCCTTTTTTCACGTACTGCGCACACGTTTGCAAAATGCTTTTTTGCGCCTTAGCAAGCGATGCAAAATCTTCCTTTTTTCTAAACAACTTAACGTCGGGGTTTTCACTGACCGTACCAAACCCCGAGCACGGTACGTCGCAAAGCACACCGTCAAAACGCTCGATATAGCTTTCGTCCAGTACACTGCTGTCCTTTTGCAGTTCCGTGATATTTTCTACGCCCATACGCGTTTTGTATTGACGGATAAGCTCCACGCGGTGTTCGTGCAGTTCAAACGAAGTAACGTTTTTGCATTTTTTCGCCAAAAGCACCGATTTACCGCCCGGCGCACTGCACGCGTCCAACAAATTTTCACAAGCGTCCACTTGGTCGCAAATGGCAATGCTGCCCACGGATTGAAAGGTATACGCGCCCGTATCAAACGCCGCGTCGCGCACGAAATTTTCAAAAATATAATTGTTGTATTTTTCCGAAAAAGGCGTATGTATCGGCTCTTTTTCCAAATACGGCTGAGCATTTTTCTCAAAGCGCACGCTTACCCCTGCACTCTTTGCCGCAGCTATATCATCCGCACGCGCTCCGTATTCTTTTTTTAGCATCGCGTACGCATAATCGGGATAGGAAAGCAAAATCGCCTTGCCCGCATCGCCCTTAGGCAATTTTTCTTGTACGATTTTATCGTCGAAACGGCGCAAAAAGGCATTGATAAAACCGCTAACGCCGCTTTTGCCAAGCTTTTTACAAAGCGTCACGGCACAATCGGTTACCATATACCGCTTTTTATCCATATACAAAAGCATATACAGCGAAATTTTTAATAAAATACGCACCACGGGCTTGGGCGCTTTTTCCGCAAAACAACGAATGCAAAACTCCAAAAAGCCGTCGTTTTCCAAAACGCCGTACACGATTTTCACCGTCCGCGCGCGGTACTGCTCCTCAATATAAGTATCAGCAATCGCTTGCTTGACGTGCGCGCCGTTTTGATACACTTTCGATAAAATTACGAAAGGATCGTAGATAGGATTGCTCAGCATGTAAACACCTGCCCTTTTCTTGCCTTTCTACCGTTGATAAAATCGTTACCGCTAATGCGCTTTCCGCCCGCCGCTTGCACCTGCGTAAGCTTCACCGCGCCGTCCAAGCACTTGACCAGCAAGCCGCGCTTGGGGTTTTCTGTAAGCACTTCGCCGCATTTTGCCGTTTGCATATACGCGGTTTCTTCCTCGTTTAACACGGCTCTTTCCGCAAGATAAACGTTCACTTTGTTTCCATCAAGCTGCGTATACGCCACAGGCGCAGGGTTCATACCGCGCACAAGATTGACAATTTCAGCGCAAGTTTTTTCAAAGCAAATTTGCGCCTGCTCTTTTTGGATTTTTTTCACCGTTTGCACGCCTTCCGTAGCTTGCGGTGTTAAGGTATATGCGCCCGATTGCAATTTTCCCAACGCTTCCACAATCGCTTGCGCACCGATTTCAGATAATCTATCCGACAGCTCACCGTACGTTTCCGTGGGCGTAATTTGCGTCTCTTTTACAAGCAAAATATCCCCACAATCCAGCCCAAGCTCCGTTTTCATAATCGATACGCCCGTTTGCGTTTCGCCTGCTAAAATGCAGCTTTGAATGGGCGATGCGCCGCGGTATTTGGGAAGCAAGCCTGCGTGAATATTCCACACGCCCCCAGGAAAGCAATCCAAAACGGCTTGCGTTAAAATTTGTCCATAGGCACAGGTCACGAGTAAATCGCCGCCAAGCGCTTGCACGGCGGTTATCTCATCACGAATTTTATGCGGTTGTATCACAGGAATATTTTGCGAAAGCGCAAACGTTTTAACGGGCGGAGGCGTTAAAATGCCCTTGCGCCCTTGCGGTTTATCTTCTTGTGTAATCACGCCCACTACTTGAAAACCGCGCGCTAAAATTTCGCGCAACGGCGCGATGGCAAAATCCGGTGTCCCTGCGTAAACAATTTTCATAATGCTTTCCTTATGTTTTTATTCGTTATAATTTATCGTTCAGTGAAAACGGCGTAGATGCGAGCAAGACAAGAAGCGTGCGTATTTTTTGCCGGGAGCGTACATGGACGTACGCGACCAAGAAAAAACGTAAACGCGACGCAGTATTGCGAAGTATATACGTCGTTTTAAGCTTTTTCGATATGAGATGCTTTGTCTATATACAAAACGCCGTCCAAATGGTCAAGCTCGTGGCAAATCGCGCGTG